>NZ_JBSGFQ010000087.1:3149-57494 GCF_053603495.1 Nonomuraea sp. NPDC004186
GCCCCGCGCTCCGGCCGCCGCCGCGCCCCCCCCCCCGGATCCCGCGGCGCTCGCCGCCGCGGCCGGTGGTGGAGCCGCGTGGGCGGCCTGGGAAGGCGCCGCCAGTGTGCTCGCGCCGCAGGTCATCGCCACCAGCACCGCAGTGGCGACCGTCCTGGCCGTCCCCCGCCTGGCCCCGCCCAGGAAGGGCGGGCGTGACCTCGCACCGATGTCCATCGATCCCCCTCGCGCACCGCCCCCGGCGCGTCTCCCCATAGTGACGACCCCGGCGGGGATCGTTCCACTGAGTACGACAACCGCCGCCCACTCCTGGTTCGCCGGAGACCGCTTTCCAGATGACAGATGACGAAACCCGGCAGCGACCGACCCTATGGGCTTGACAGGGGGGTGGGGCTGGTCTTGTCTCTACCCATCGGGGGTCTGGAGGGGAGTCCCGCATGCCTGCGATCCGACGGTCCGTCCTTGCCCTGCTCGTCTCCGCCGCGCTGGTCGCCGTACCGCTCGATCCCGTCCTGGCCGCCGCTCCCGTGCCGGGCGCGCCCGGCACGCCGTCGCACTTCGGCCTGGCCCGCAAGGACTGCGTGGGCACGGCCACCGGCAGGACGTCCAAGGTCTGGTACACCGTCGCGGGCGGCGTCCTGTCCGACGTGTACGAGCCCACGATCGACAACACGAACGTCGAGACCATGCAGTTCGTCGTGACCGACGGCAGGACGTTCACCGAACTGCAGGCCCGCGACACCACGTACCAGGTGAGCACCGACCGCTCCGGCATGACCTGCACCGTCACCTCGGCGAGCAGGAGCGGCCGCTACCGCCTGACCACCACCTACGTCACCGACCCCGACCGCGACGCCGTGGTGGTGCGCACCCGGCTCCAGCCCGCAGGCCTGCGGCTGTACGTGCGGCTGGACGCGAGCGTGAACGGCAACGGCGGCGGCGGGCAGCCCAACGGCGGCCCCGACACCGGCGTGGTCGACGGCCCCACCGGCGCCCCCGTGATCTCCGACGAGAACACCGAGACCTCCGCCCCCGCCCGCGACTACGCCGTGCCCACCCACCTGGCGCTGCGGGCCGAGCGGCGGCTGCCGCAGGCGAGCGTCGGCTACGCGGGCACGCCCGGCGACGGCGCCGCCCAGCTCGACGCCGCCCGCGAGCTCACCCCCTACGCCGAGGCCCCCGCCGGCAACGTGGTCGCCACCGCCAGGCTGCCGATCGACGGGAGGGGCGAGGTGACGTTCGCGCTCGGGTTCGGGCGGACCAGGGCCGCGGCGCTGCGGACCGCGGGCGAGGCCGCCGCCCGGCCGTTCGAGAGCACCCGCGCCCGGTACGAGTCCGGCTGGGCCGCTTACGACGCGCGCCTGCGCAGGCCGCCGGGCGAGCACGCCGACCTCTACCGGCTGTCCGCGAACGTGCTCAAGGCCAGCGAGGACAAGACGTTCCCCGGCGCGGTCGTGGCGTCACTGGCCAGCCCCTGGGGGCAGGCGGTGGGCGCGGGCGAGCTCGTCGGCGGCAAGGCGGTCTACTTCGGCTCCTACCGTGAGGTGTTCGCCCGCGACCTGTACGAGGCGTTCACCGGCTTCCTCGCCGCCGGCGACGTGGCCACGGCCCGCGACACCGCCCGCTTCCTCCTGGAACGTCAGCAACTGCCCGACGGCCGGATGCCGCGCAACTCGCTGCTGAACGGCAGACTGGCGCCCGACTCCGGCGGCGACCAGCTCGACGAGACCGCGTACCCGATCCTGATGGCCTACCAGTCGGGGCTCACCGGGGTGTGGGAGCGCGTGCGGGCGGCGGCCGACTTCCTGGTGGCGCACGGGCCCGCGTTCGGCGTGGAGCGGTGGGAGGAGCAGTCGGGCCACTCGCCGTCCACGATCGCGGCCGAGATCGCCGGGCTCGTCGCGGCGGGCGAGCTGGCAGCCCGGGCCGGCGACCAGGCCAGGGCCCGGATCTACCGGGGCACGGCCGACCACTTCGCCCGCTCGGTCAAGTCATGGACGGTCACGACCACCGGCCCGTACGCACCGCGCTACTTCCTGCGCCTGTCACGCGGCGGCGACCCGAACGCGGCCGCGTCCTACAACCTGGGCAACGGCGGCCCCACCGAGGACCAGCGGAGGGTGGTGGACGCGGGCTTCCTCGAGCTCACCCGGCTCGGCATCCTGCCCGCCGACGACCCCGACGTGCTGGCCAGCCTGCCGGTGGTGGACCGCGTGCTCAGGCGTACGACGGCGAAGGGGCCCGGCTGGTACCGCTACGGCTCCGACACCGCGGGCACCGAGGACGGCTACGGCGACTGCCACGAGCCCGACCCCACCTCGTGCGCGCCGTCGGGCCGCCCCTGGCCCACCGGCAACACGGGCTCCGGTCACCTGTGGCCGGTGCTGGCGGGCGAGCGGGCCGAGCAGGCGCTCCAGACCCATGACTCCGGCACGGCGGCCACGCTGCTGGCGGCCATGCGCGGCATGTCGTCGGGCACCGGACTGATCCCCGAGCAGGCGTGGGAGAACCCGGACCTGGCCGCCTCGCCGTACGGCACCGACCCGGCCACCGCCTCGATCGGGTTCCGCGACGGCGGCCCGGCGGGCTCGGCGTCCCCGCTGACCTGGGCCCAGGCCCAGGTCGTCCGGCTCGTCCTGTCGCTCGGCTCCACCCGCCCCGTCGAGCAGCCGGACGTCGTACGGCTCCGGTATGCCGCCCGCGGCCTGCCCCAGGCGGCCCCGCTGACCGTCAGCGCCCCGGCGGACGGCACGGCGGTCGCGGGCACGTCGGCGACCGTGGAGGGCACCACGTCACCGGGGGCGCGGGTGGAGGTCGCGGCCACGCCCGTCGACACCGGCGCGCCCACCCGGGTCGTCTCCGTACGCGCCGGGCCGGACGGCGCCTTCACCGCCCAGGCGCCGGTGTCGTTCGGCGAGGTCGTGCTCACCGTGACGGCCACCGCTCCCGATGGCCGCACCGCTTACGCCCGGCGCACGGTCGTCGGGGACATCGTGGGCGCCACGACCGTGCTCGACGTGGCCGACCCGGAAGGCGACGACAACGGGCCCGGCACGTACGCGTACCCGACCGCCGGGGACTTCCACGCCGGGGCGTTCGACCTGCGCAGGTTCCAGGTGATCACGGACGCGACGACCGTCTACCTGCGGGCCGAGCTGCGCGACCTCACCCCGACCTTCGGCAACCAGCTGGGCGCCCAGCTGCTGGACGTCTACGCGCAGGACCCGGCCGTGGCCACGCGGTCGGGTGACGCGGCGTTCCCGCAGCGCAACTACCGCCTGGGGGACGCCTGGTCGCAGCGGGTGGAGGTGCAGGGGTTCGCCGCCCCGGTCTGGGTGACGGCCGCGGGCGCGGCCCAGGCGGGCGCGGCCGTGCGCTCGTCCGGGACGACGCGGACCGTCACGGTCGCCCTGCCCAAGGCTGTCTTCGGGACGCCCGGCCCCGGGTGGCGCTTCGCCGTGGTGCTCACCGGGCAGGACGGCTTCAGCGCCGACCAGGCCAGGGGGTTCGCGGCGACGCCGCAGCCGTACCAGTTCGGGGTCTGCGCCGAGGGTGGTGCCGGGCCGCTGTGCTCGGTGGACCCCGGCACGGTGCCCAAGGCCCTCGACGTGCTCGTCCCGCCGGGGCGGTCCCAGGCGGACGTGCTCAACCCGCTCCTCGGCCCGGCCACGATCCCCGCCGTCGCCGTCCCGTGACGAATCCGCGGCGCCACCGCCCTCACGAATGGCGCCTGCGGCTGTCCCGAGGGCGAGCGAGCCTCGTCAGCGGGACCAGGAGCGCTGGACGGCGTCGTGGACGCGGCGGCGGGCCGGGGGAGGCACGTCGCCGTCGGCCGCCACCGGGAGCGCGGGCCGCGCGGGCGGCACGAGCACCGCGGACTCCTCGTCCGTGACCGGCCGTTCGATCTCGGTGAACGCGCCGTCCGCGCCGCGCACGATCACGCCGGTCTCCACCCCGTGCGCCACCGTGTGCCGGTCGCGCGCCAGCAGCCCGAGGCAGATCCGGCGGGCGATCACGAACCCCAGCACCGGCCCCGCGACCACCAGGACCCGGAAGATCCACGTCGTCGCGTACAGCGAGATGTGGAAGGTCGAGGAGAGCACGTCGTTGCCGCCGGCCAGCCAGAGCACGCCGTAGTAGACGATCCCCGCGACCCCGAGGCCCACCCGGGCCGGCGCCTCGCGCGGCCGGTCCAGCAGGTGGTGGATCGCGTGGTCCCGGGTGATCCACCGCTCCACGAACGGGTAGACCGCCAGCGCGGTGAACAGCAGGCCGGGCGCCCCCAGGGCCGGGATCAGCACGCTCATGGTCACCGTGTGCCCGAAGACCGTGAACTCCCACGGCGGCATGACCCGCAGCGCGCCCTCGAGGAAGCCCATGTACCAGTCGGGCTGCGAGCCGGCGCTGACCGTGCTGGGCGCGTACGGGCCGTACAGCCAGATGGGGTTGATCTGGAACACCGTGGCCAGCGCCGCCACCACCGCGAGCACCCACAGGAAGAACACCGTCGTCTTGGCCAGGAACGCCGGGAAGAACGGCGCGCCCCGCACCACCCCGTCGTTCAGCCCCTTGGCCCTGAACTGGGTGTGCGTCTGGCGCCACGTGAGCACCACCGCGTGCAGCGGCAGGAGCACGAGCAGCAGCCCGGGGATCAGCAGCACGTGCAGGCTGAACAGCCGGGAGATGATGTCCGCGCCGGGGAACTCGCCGCCGAACAGGAACATCGCCAGGTACGTGCCCACCAGCGGCACCGAGATCGTGACCCCGTGCAGGATGCGCAGCCCCGCGCCGGACAGCAGGTCGTCGGGGAGCGAATATCCGAACAGCCCGTTGAGCATCACCAGCCCGAACAGGGCCACGCCGATCAGCCAGTTCAGGTCGCGCGGCTTGCGGAAGGCGCCGGTGAAGAAGTTGCGCAGCAGGTGGATGACGATGGCGCCGAGGAAGACGAGCGTGGCCCAGTGGTGCATCTGCCGCATCAGCAGGCCGCCGCGCACCTCGAAGCTGATGTCCAGCGTGGAGGCGTACGCCTGGCTCATCTGGACCCCGCGCAGCGGCACGTAGGCGCCGTCGTAGACGACTTCCTCCATGGTCGGCTTGAAGAAGAACGTGAGGAAGACGCCTGTGAGCAGGACGATCACGAACGCGTACAGCGCGATCTCGCCCAGCAGGAACGTCCAGTGATCGGGAAAGACCTTCCGCATCGCCTTTTTCAGGAACCCGGCCCCGCCGATCCGATCGTCGAGCGCCTGGGCCAGTGAGCTGGCCTTCATCATCACCCCGCCTATGACTGGATGGGTACGTCACAGACAAGACGGAATAGGGCTGGAAAATGTGACAGTCAGGCGAAACGTTCTACGGTGACCGGAATCAGGCCCTGCTCGCGGATCGCCTGCCGGTGGTGGTCCAGCAGCGCCCCGAGCACGCCCGCCGGGCCGCTCCCGAGGCGTACGGTCACGTCCACGCACCACGCGATGCCCGCGCCGATCCTGCGCAGCTCCCACGCGAAGCCGTCGCCCGACGCCCGGCCCGCCACGCGCGGGTCGTCGGCGGGCTCCAGGCGCAGGGCCGCGCGGGCGTTCGCCAGCCCGTCCGCGTCGAAGTCGCCCGCGAACAGGATGCGGTAGCGGTGCGCGTCCGGCGACGAGCCCAGGTCGAGCGGGGCGGTCGTGGGCAGGGGCTGGCGCTGCCGGAAGAGCCCGCGCAGCCGCTCCTCCCCGGGCAGCTCGCCCCCGCCGAGCCGCGCGTACGCCTGCGCCGCCGCGCGCCGGCCCATCGGGGTCACCAGCGCGCGGAGCCGGGCGTCGGAGCGCAGCTCGCGGCTCAGGTCGGGGGAGGCGGACCACCTGCCGGCCTCCGGGCTCCACGCGGCGCTGTCGATGCCGGCGGCGGTGTAATCCTGGTGGAGGGCGAACTCCTCCACGAGGATCCCGTCGGGGCCGGAGATCAGGTAGTAGTCCATCCGCCCCATGATTGTCCTGGGCGGATGGCACGGCAATCTCACACGCGGCGGCTCTCCCTTCGCGACGAAGCCCCTGGGCCGGGTGGCCGGGTCGTCGATCACGGCTTTCACCGTCACCTGGCCGGAGTTCGGGGTCACGCTCACCCGGGGCCGGGCGTCGCCGTACCCGATCTTGGGCTGCGGCTGGAAGTCCGGGCGCACCGCATGTCCGCAGCCGTTCGGGGCAGAACTGGACCGGGCTATATAAATACCGTCTAGTGTGAAATGTCCCTATTTGTCAGGTTGTGGGAGGCATTAGCGATGCGGAATGCCCGGACCGTACTCGTCGGCACCTTTGCCACGGCCCTGCTCCTGGCCGCTGGCTGCACCTCGGGTGGAGGCTCGGGCGGCGGCCCCGGCGCGCCCGGCACGTCGCAGGAGCAAGGACCGGTGGCCAAGCTGTCGATCACCCCCGCGAACGGCACGCAGAAGGTGGCCCCGGACGCCGGGGTCAGCGTCAAGGCCACCGACGGCAAGGTCACCAAGCTGACCGTCGCCGACGCCAAGGGGCGTGAGGTGCGCGGGGCCCTCGGTGCGGACGGGACGTGGCACCCGATGTGGCCGCTGCGGCCCTCGACCGCGTACACGGTGAGCGCGCAGGCGACCGGCACGGACGGCAAGCCCGTCAGTGCGCAGGCCACGTTCACCACGCTCAAGCCGAAGCGGGTGCTGGAGAGCGGCATGTCCCCGCTGGACGGCGAGAAGGTCGGCGTCGGCATGCCCGTCCAGCTCCTGCTCTCGCAGCCCGTGACCGCTGAGAAGGACCGGGTCGCGGTCGAGAAGTCGCTGGTGGTGCGGATGTCGAAGCCGGTCGAGGGCGCGTGGAGCTGGGTGAGCGACCGCGAGGTCCAGTTCAGGCCGCGCGAGTACTGGCCGGTCGGCGAGAAGGTCACGGTGGTCGCGCACCTGGCCGGGCTGCGGGCGGGCCGGGACCTGTGGGGCACGAAGGACCGCAGCCTGGCGTTCACCGTCGGCGACGAGCACATCACCGAGGTCAGCAACGCCACCCACCAGGCGGTCGTGCGGGAGAACGGCGAGGTCGTCAAGACCATCCCGGTCAGCCTGGGCAAGCCCGGGGACGACAGCTATTCCGGCGTCATGATCGCCCAGGAGAAGGCCGCGTCGACCGTCATGGACTCGGCCACCATTGGCAAGCCGGGCGAATATCGCATCACCACCAAGTGGAACGTCCGGATGACCTACAGCGGCACGTTCTTCCACGCCGCCCCCTGGTCGACCGGCGCGCAGGGCAACAGCAACGTCAGCCACGGCTGCGTGAACGCCAGCCCGGCCAACGCCCGCTGGTTCTACGAGTTCACGCAGCGAGGCGACATCATCGAGGTCAAGGGGACGTCGCGGAAACTGCGCTTCGGCAACGGCCCGACGCCGTGGGCGAAGTCGTGGGACGACTGGCTGGCGGGCAGCGCCCTGGGCAAGCCGGTCAACAGCTAGTCGTCCTGGATCACCCTGTTACGTCACCATCCGGGCCGGGCATGGTCTGGGAGGCACACCGGAATTGTCATCGCCGTCGAGAGAAGGGCGTTGTGAACCTGCGTGCTGAATGACGGAATCGGACGGGTGATGGCCCGGCTTCCCGCCGTGGCCCTGTGGCTGCTGGTCTGGCTCTTGAACGCCTACGAGTTCCTGCTGACGATCTAGGCGCTCGTTCCCGGGACCACCAGGCCGGACTCGTACGCGACGACGACCAGCTGCGCCCTGTCGCGCACGCCGAGCTTGGTCATCGACCTGCTCACGTGGGTCTTGGCGGTGGCGCCGCTGATCACCAGGTGCTCGGCGATCTCCTCGTTGGACATGCCCCGGGCCACCAGGGCCACGATCTCGCGTTCGCGGTCGGTCAGGCGTTCGAGGCCGGGCGCGGGAGTGGGGCGGGGAGGGGTGCTGACGTACTCCTCGATGAGGCGGCGGGTCACCGAGGGCGACAGGAGCGCGTCGCCGCGGGCGGCCACCCGCACCGACTGGAGCAGGTCGCCGGGCTCGATGTCCTTGAGCAGGAAGCCGCTGGCCCCGGCCCGGAGCGCGGCGAAGACGTACTCGTCGAGCGCGTAGTTCGTGAGGATCACCACGCGGACGCCGTCGAGGTCGGGGGTGGCGCCTATCCTGCGGGTGGCCTGGATGCCGTCGAGCAGCGGCATGCGCACGTCGAGCAGGGCCACGTCCGGGAGCAGGCGTCTGGCCAGCTCCACGGCCTCCACGCCGTTGGCCGCCTCGCCGACCACGGTGATGTCGTCGGTGAGCTCCAGCAGCGCCCGGAACCCCGCACGGATCAGCGGCTGGTCGTCCGCCAGCAGAACCCTGATCACCGCAGGACCCGCGCCGCCGGCCGCTGTCACGTCGGGACCGTCACCGCCGCCCCCGTCGGACGCCGTCATGCCGGGACCCGGACGGGCAGCTCGGCGCGGACCGCGAAGCCGCCGTTCTCGTGGGGCCCCGCGGTGAGCGAGCCGCCGATGGCGACCGCGCGCTCGCGCATCCCGATCAACCCCATCCCCGGCCCGGCGGTGCCCGCCTCGCCGTCGTTCTCCACCCGCAGCACGATCCTGGACAGATCGTATTCGACCGCGACCGTGACCGTCGCGGCGCCCGCGTGGCGCAGCACGTTGGTCAGCGCCTCCTGCGCGATGCGGTACGCGGCCCGGTCCACCTCGGGCGGCAGCGCGTACGGCGTCCCGGCCACGGTGTGCGCCACCCGCAGCCCCGCCCCCTCGGCCCTGGAGACCAGGCGCGGCAGCCTGGACAGCCCCGCCTCCTCCGGCTCGCTCTGGCGCAGCACGCCCAGCGTGGCCCGCAGCTCGCGCATCGCCTCGTGCCCCGACTCCTTGATCGCGACCAGCGACTCCCTGGCCCGCGCCGGGTCGCGCTCCAGCAACTGCATGGCCACCGCCACCTGCACGTTGACCACGGAGATGCTGTGGGTGAGCGAGTCGTGCAGCTCCTGCGCGATCCACAGCCGCTCCTCGCCGGCCCGGCGCAGCGCCGCCTCCTCGCGGGTGCGCTCGGCCTCCTCCGCGCGCTGCTCCACCGCCCGCAGGTACGCGCGGCCCTGCCCGGTCAGCCGGCCGATCACCACCATGGCCACCAGCCACCCGCTCAGCAGCCCCATCCAGCTGCCCGGGGGCGGATCGTCCTCGCCGATCGCCATGAGCCCGTACATCCCCGCGGCCAGCGCCAGCGACAGCCAGATCGCCGCCTTGCGGCGGCCGAGCGAGGCCAGCGTGTAGATCGAGGCCAGCGCGGGCGCCGAGGTGAACACGCCCGGGTAGTGCAGCGCGTAGTAGACGACCCCGGCGGCCGCCGCGACCACGCCCGCCGCCAGCGGCGCGGCGCGCCGGAAGGCCAGCGTCAGCGACGCGACCACGATCAGCGTCAGGCCCATCGGGTCGAGGGGGCGCTCCAGCGGGCCGGTCCACGAGAGGTTCGCGTACGTCCCTCCCGTGATCGCCGCCAGGGCGGCCGCCGCGACGAGGGCGTCCGTTCTCCGGCTGTCCATGCTCACAAGGTAGGCGACCGGGTCCGGGCCGGTCGTCGCCCCACGGTTGTATGTTCGCGGCCCTGGTGCAGGCCCGGTGTCATCCCACGGTCGTACGTTCGCGGCCCGGGACGGGCGGCGTACTCCACGGGGCGTATGCCGGGAAGCCCTCCTGCGTGGGACGCGGCTCCAGGGGGCCTGCCTGGAGCATTCCGTGCATGACCGCATCACCCTCCCCTCCGCCCGGCTGGATCGTCTGGTCGCTGCGGGTGCTCGCCACCGGGCACCTGGCCGGAGTGCTCGGGCAGGCCGCGCTGGCCGGGCTCTTCGTCACCGGCGACGTCGACCTGCTGGCCTGGCACCAGAACAACGCCGGGTTCACGCACGGCCTGCTCTACCTGCAGCTGGTGGCCGCCGTCCTGCTGTGGCGGCCGGGGCGGGGGCCGGGTTGGCCGGCGCCGGCCAGTCTGGGCCTCGTGGCGCTGGAGACGGCGCAGGTGGCGCTGGGGCAGTGGCGGGTGCTGGGGCTGCACTTCCCGATCGGCATGGCGATCTTCGGGCTGTCCGCCGTCTTCACCGTCTGGACCTGGCGGGCGTTCCGCCGCGGCGCCGGCGCGAAGGTCTCACGCGGCGTCGGCGCGGACCGCCCGAGCGCCGCATGAGCGCCCTGACCAGGCGGGGGTTCCTCGGGGTGCTGGGCGGGGCCGCGCTGGCCGCCGCCGGGTGCGCCGAGATCTCGGGAGAGCTGCTGCGCAGCCGGCTGACCCTGCCCCGGCCGTTCACCGTGCCGCTCCCGATCCCCGAGGTCGCCCGCCCGGTGCGCCCCGGCCGCTACGAGGTGACGCAGCGGGCCGCCAGGATCGAGATCATCCCCGGCACCACCACCGAGGTCCTGGGCTACGGCGGGACCTTTCCAGGGCCCACGTTCGACCTGCGGCGCGGCAGCCGCGTCACGGTCGCCGTGCGCAACGAGCTGAGCGTGCCCACCTCCACCCACCTGCACGGCGGCGTCACCCCGCCCGGCTCCGACGGCTACCCGACCGACCTCGTGGCGCCCGGAGGCGGGACGAAGGACTACGACTACCCGCTGGAGCAGCGGGCCGCCACGCTCTGGTACCACGACCACCGGATGGACTTCACGGGGCCGCAGGTGTGGCGGGGGCTGGCCGGGATGGCGCTGGTGCGCGACGAGGAGGAGGACGCGCTGCCGCTGCCGAGAGGGGACCGGGAGTTGCCGCTGATGATCTGCGACCGGGCGTTCGACGAGGACGGCTCCTTCCGGTACCCGAGCCCGCCCGAGAGCGGTCACACCGGTCACATGGGCGGTCACATGGGCGGCCACATGGCCGCGGTCGACGGCGACTACATGGAAGGCGTCGAGGGGGACGTGATCCTCGTCAACGGGGCGCCCTGGCCGGTGGCCGAGGTGACGGCCACCCGCTACCGGCTGCGGCTGCTGAACGCCTCGAACGCCCGCCGCTACCGGCTCCGGCTCGCGCCGGGCGGCCGGTTCACGCAGATCGGGAGCGACTCCGGCCTGCTGGCCGCGCCCGTCGCGCACGACGAGCTGCCGATCTCGCCGGGCGAGCGGTACGACGTGGTGGTCGACTTCTCCGCCTGCCCCGTCGGCACCGCGGTGACCCTCGTCAACACCCTCGCCGACGGCCCCGCCCGGAACGTCATGCGGTTCGTCGTCGCCCGCCGGGCCGCCGACGACACCGCCGTACCGGCCGTGCTGTCCCGCCCGCCCGGTCGCGTGGCGCCCGTGACCACCCGCGGGTTCGACTTCCGCAGGTCGGCGGAGGGGGTCTGGACGATCAACGGCCGGCCCTACCGGCCCGGCGTCCCGCTGGCCCGCCCCCGGCTGGGCACCGCCGAGGTCTGGCGCCTGTCCAGCGACTTCCACCACCCCGTGCACGTCCACCTGGCCCACTTCCTGGTGCTGGCCAGGAACGGCCGGGCCCCCGCCGCCTCGGACGCGGGGTGGAAGGACACCGTGGACGTGCGCCCGTACGAGGTGGTGGACGTGCTCGCCCGCTTCGACGGCCACCGCGGCCGGTACATGCTCCACTGCCACAACCTGGAGCACGAGGACATGGCGATGATGGCCGATTTCGAGGTGATCTGACCCACCAGAAGCCTGCCCGGCCGGGTAGGGAAGACTCTCATCAGACTCGTCTGATGAGAATGAGGAGCAGGCATGCACATCGTACGGTTCGTCAGCCCTTTGACCGACGCTCCCGCGGTCGGCGTCGACGACGGCGAGCAGGTGGTGGAGCTGGCCGGCGTCACGACCGTGGCCGAGCTGCTGCGACTCCCGGTCGAGGGGCTGCGCGAGCGGCTGGCGAGGGCCGACGGGCAGGGGCACCCGTCCGCGTCCGTGCGGCGGCTCGCGCCGGTGGACGGGCTGATGGAGGTCTGGGCGGCCGGCGTGACGTACCGGCGCTCGCGCGAGGCGCGGGTGCTGGAGAGCGAGCGCGCCGCCGACGTGTACGAGCTGGTCTACGACGCCGAGCGCCCGGAGCTGTTCTTCAAGTCGGTGGCCTGGAAGGTCTCGGGTGACGGCGGGCGTATCGCGGTGCGGTCGGACTCCGAGATCGACGTGCCGGAGCCGGAGCTCGGCCTGGTGCTGAACACGGCCGGGGAGATCGTGGGCTACACGGTCGTCGACGACGTGAGCTCGCGCACCATCGAGGGCGTCAACCCGCTCTACCTGCCGCAGGCCAAGATCTACCTGGGCGCGTGCGCGGTCGGCCCGGCGATCCGTCCCGTGTGGGAGGTCTCCGACCCGTACGCGCTGGACATCACGCTCACGATCGCCAGGGGCGGCGAGACGGTGTGGGACGGCAAGGCGTCCACGTCGGGCCTGCACCGGCGCCTCGACGAGCTGGCGGGCTACCTGTTCCGCGCCGACTCCTTCCCCGACGGCGCCGTGCTGGCCACCGGCACCAGCCTGGTGCCCGACCTGCCGTTCACGCTGCAGGACGGCGACACGGTGTCGATCGGCATCGCCGAGATCGGCATCCTGACGACCACCGTGGTCAGGGGCCTGGAGGCCATGCACCGGCAGGTGTGAGCCCCCGGCGGGGCCGGCGCGGCGAGCGCGCCGGCCCGGTCACCAGGGAGACGGAGGCGGGGGCGCCACGACCGGCGGACGGTCGTCGCAGGTGATGGTGTTCGGCAGGAGCCACGGCGCCAGCCAGGGCCCCGCCGCGCCGCCACCGTCGTTCCCGCCGAGATCGGTCAGGGCGAACTCCGAGCCCGTGGGCGGGAAGCCGAACGAGCCGCAGTTGTTCACCCCTACCGCGCCGACGTTCCGCGCGTCCACGTTCTCGAACGTCGCCGACCCCTTCACCCGCGCGCTCACCACCGACGTCCCGGTCCCGTCGACCCGGATGTCCTTGAAGTGCACGTTCGTGATCGAGTACAGGTCCTTCACCGACCACTCGCTCACCAGCATGATCGCGTTGTACGTGTTGTCCAGGAAGTGGTTGCCGACCACCTGGACGTCCGCGGAGATGTCCCTCTCCAGCGCGTAGAACCAGATGGCCCCGAGCCCGATGTTCCAGTTCAGCTCGTACGTCCCGGACCTGACCGTGGTGTTACCGGTGATCAGCAGCCGCCCGGTGAACGGCTCGGCGCCGAAGCGGGAGCCGATCTGGATGGCGCTGCCCTCCCTGACCGGGTCGGCCACGAGGTTGTTCGAGATCGTGTTGTCCCTGCCGCCGTAGACGGCGATGCCGTTGGCGAGCACGGGCGTCTGGACGGTGTTGTGGTCGAACGTGTTGCCGCTGTCGGCGCTCTTCTCCGACCACATGGCCAGCGCGTCGTCGCCGCTGTTGCGGATGAAGTTGTTCGACACGACGGAGCCGGTGACGCCGGTGTGGAAGTTCACGGCGTCGGCGATCTGGTCGACGATCACGTTGTTCGTGATCCGCACGTTCGTCATCGGCCCGTCGAACCACATGCCGACCTTGGTGTGCCGGATGTGCAGGCCGTCGATGGTGGAATCGCTCATCGCGCCGCCGATCGCGTTCACCTGGTCGGTGTCGACGCGCTCCCGCACGTCCCCCTCGATGGCGAACCCCGACAGGTGCACGTTCGTGCTGCCGCCGGGCTTGCCGTAGAAGCCGACGCCCGTGTGCACCGAGCCGTCCGGCGCCGGGCTCCCGAGCGGGACCTCATGGCCCCTGATGATCGTGTACCAGTTCCCCGCGCCCGTGATGGTCACGTCGTCCACGATGATGTGCCGGTTCACCTGGTACGTGCCCGGCGGGACGTACACCTCCAGCCGCTTGCGCTTGGCGAAGGCGATGGCCCGGTCGAACGCGTCCGACGACTCGCGCCGTCCGGACGGGTCGGCCCCGAACGCCAGCACATCGGCCGCCGCGAGCCTGACCCGCGGCGGTCCCACGAGCTGGGAGTCCAGCAGGTCGATGACCGTCCACGCGGCGGCGCTCCCCGCGGGGGCCGTGAGGCGTACCCGGTCGCCCGCGCGGTACGTGCGGCCGAGCAGCAGGCGCTGCTCGTCGTAGAAGTGGTTCGGGCGGAACGGCTTCGCGATCACGGGCGGCGGCGTCGTGGCGCTCGGCACGCACGAGCACTCGGTGATCCACCAGTCGGGGTGCAGCAGGCCGGCGCCGGGGTCGTTGGAGAACGGGTACTGGTTGTACAGCCACGCGTACTGGGACGTCAGCGTCATGGTCCGGCGGCCCTTGCCGTTGACCGTGACGTCGAGCGGCGCGGTGATGCCGCCCCCGCCGGGCGCGTCGGGGATGCTGTAGCGGACGGTGATCGCGTCGGCCGCGCGCGGCAGCGTGAACTCCACGTGCTGCCCCGGTGCCAGCCGCACCGCCTTCCGGCCCGACGCCTCCGCGGGCAGCGTGTACGCGCCGCGGTCGGGGCCGATGACCGTGCCGTTCGTGACGGCGTTCTCCGCCTCCTGCTCCAGGAAGTCCACGGCGGCGCCCCGCCCCGCGACTAGCGCCGGATCGAGGGCCGCCCGCGTCACGACGGGGGCGGGGCCGGAAGAGGCGTGGGCCGGGGAGACGGCGAGGGCCGTCGCGGCCGCGCATAAGACAGCCAGGACCGTGCGTGGCATCCGGTGCTCGTTTCTCTCGGGGGGTGAGGCGACAGTAGGCGTCCGCACACCGATACACAAGATGTTGTGAAGTAGTTTCGCGAATCTGATGATTTCTTGCGTGAACTTGCGTTCTGTTGCGGACCATGGCTTTGTCCGGGATGCGCATTTATGTTCATGAATATGAGCGAGACGGCTGTCGGGCTACGCGGGCTGCGCAAGGAGTTCGGACCCGTCACGGCCGTCGACGGCATCGACCTGGACGTACGCGACGGGGAGTTCTTCGCCATGCTCGGGCCGTCCGGCTCGGGCAAGACCACCGTGCTGCGGATGATCGCCGGATTCGAGGCGCCGACGGCGGGCCGCGTCGAGCTGGACGGCAGGGACGTGACCCGCCTGGCCCCGTTCGAGCGGGACGTCAACACCGTCTTCCAGGACTACGCGCTCTTCCCCCACATGAACGTGCTGGCCAACGTCGAGTACGGGCTGCGCGTGAAGAGGGTGCCGCGGGCCGAGCGGCGCGAGCGGGCACGGGACGCGCTGCGCTCCGTGCGCCTGGAGGGCTTCGAGGACCGGCGCCCGGCCCAGCTCTCCGGCGGCCAGCGGCAGCGCGTCGCGCTCGCCCGCGCGCTGGTCAACCGCCCGCGCGTGCTGCTGCTGGACGAGCCGCTCGGCGCGCTCGACCTCAAGCTGCGCGAGGAGATGCAGGTCGAGCTGAAGGAGCTGCAGCGCGAGGTCGGCATCACCTTCCTGTTCGTCACGCACGACCAGGAGGAGGCGTTGACGATGAGCGACCGGGTGGCCGTGTTCGACCGGGGCAGGATCGAGCAGGTCGGCACGCCGGCCGAGGTCTACGAGCGGCCCGCCACCGAGTTCGTGGCCGGGTTCGTGGGCACCTCCAACCTCATCTCCGGCGCCGCGGCCGAGAAGGTGCTCGGCCGCGCGGGCACCTACAGCATCCGCCCCGAGAAGCTGCGCGTCGCCCTCGACGGCGCCCCGGACGCCGGTCCGGGGGAGCAGTCGGCCGCGGGCACGATCGCGGAGATCGTGTACGCCGGCGCCGCCACCAGGTTCGTCGTGGACCTCGATGCCGGCGGCAGGCTGATCGCGCTCCAGCAGAACCTCCAGGTCTCGTCCATGGACGTGACGGGCCTGCGAGGTGCCCGCGTCCGGCTCGTGTGGCAGCGGCGGCACGAGTTCGCGATCACGTCCAGGTAAGGAGAGGACATGCGACCGAGCGGATTAGCTATCACCGCGGCGGCACTCGCGCTCGTCACCGCCTGCGGTGGCGGCCCCGCCACGACCGGCGGCGCGCCGGCGCCGGGCCAGAGCGGCTTCGTGCCGCCCAAGATCGACGCGCTGGGGAGCCTCGGCGCGGGCGAGGGCCAGGTCAACCTCGTGGCCTGGGCCGGGTACGTCGAGGACGGCGGCAACGACCCCAAGGTCGACTGGGTCACCCCGTTCGAGCAGGCCACCGGATGCCAGGTGAACACCAAGGTCGCGGGCACCTCGGACGAGATGGTCAACCTCATGAAGACCGGCCAGTACGACGCGGTCTCGGCCTCCGGCGACGCCTCGCTGCGGCTGATCGCGGCCGGCACGGTCGCGCCCGTCAACACCGCCCTGATCCCGAACTACGCGGACGTGTTCGACGGCCTGAAGGGGAAGCCGTGGAACTCGGTCGGCGGCGTCCCCTACGGCGTCCCGCACGGCCGCGGCGCCAACCTGCTGATGTGGCGCACCGACACCGTGAAGCCCGCGCCCGACTCGTGGAGCGTGGTGTTCGACCCGGCCTCGCCGTACAAGGGCAAGGTGACGGCCTACGACTCGCCCATCTCCATCGCGGACGCGGCCGTCTACCTGATGGCGACCAGGCCGGAGCTCGGCGTCAAGAACCCGTACGCGCTGGACGACCGGCAGTTCCAGGCCGCGGTCGACCTGCTCAAGCAGCAGAAGCAGATCATCGGCGAGTACTGGTCCGACTACACCAAGGAGATCCAGGCGTTCAAGAGCGGCGACTCGGTGGTCGGCACCACCTGGCAGGTGATCGTCAACGTGGCGCATGGAGAGAAGGCGCCGGTCCAGGCCACGCTGCCGAAGGAGGGCGCGACCGGCTGGTCGGACACGTGGATGGTGGCCGCCAAGGCAGCGCACCCCAACTGCGCGTACAAGTGGCTCGACCACATCATCTCGCCGAAGGCGAACGCCCAGGTGGCGGAGTACTTCGGGGAGGCGCCGTCGAACGCGAAGGCGTGCCGGGAGACCGCCGACCCCAAGCACTGCGACACGTTCCACGCCACCGACGAGGCGTACTTCTCCAAGGTCCACTACTGGACGACGCCGATCGCGCAGTGCCTCGACGGGCGTACCGACGTGAAGTGCAAGGACTACGCCGAATGGACGCGGGCCTGGACGGAGATCAAGGGGTGAGAGCGGCCGCCCGGGGCCCGGCGCGGCGGTGGCTCGCGGGCTTCCTGCACCGCCGGGCCGGGGTCCGGCTGTCGCTGCTGCTGTCGGCGCCGCTGGCGTGGCTCGGGCTGGCGTACCTGGGTGCGCTGGCGGCGCTGTTCGTCACCGCGTTCTACACCACCGACACCTTCACCGGGAACCTGGTCAGGACGTTCACCTGGGCGAACTTCCGGGACCTCGTCACCGTCGAGGTCTACAGGACGGTTGCGCTGCGCTCGGTCGGCGTGGCGCTCGCGGTGACCGCGATCGACCTGGTGGTGGCCTTCCCGATGGCGTTCGCCATGGCCAAGCTGGCCTCGCCGCGGGCGCGACGCTGGCTGGTGATCGCGGTGCTGACGCCGCTGTGGGCGTCGTACCTGGTCAAGGCATACGCGTGGCGGGTCATGCTGTCGTCGGGCGGGCTGCTGGGGTGGGGGTTCGGGGTGACGGCGACGATCCTGACGCTGGCGTACCTGTGGCTGCCGTACATGATCCTGCCGATCTACGCGGGGCTCGAGCGGCTGCCGGACTCGCTGCTGGAGGCGGCCGGGGATCTCGGGGCGCGGTCGTGGCGGGTGTTCCGCACGGTGGTGTGGCCGCTGGCGTTCCCCGCCGTGGTCGCGGGGTCGATCTTCACCTTCTCGCTGTCGCTCGGCGACTACATCGCCGTCAAGATCGTCGGCGGTCGCAGCCAGCTCATCGGGAACGTCGTCTACGACAACATCGGGGCGGCCAACAACCTGCCGTTCGCGGCCGCGGTGGCGACCGTGCCCGTCGTGATCATGCTGGCGTACCTGGCGGCGGTGCGCCGTACCGGGGCCTTGGAGAACCTGTGAACCTTTCGCGCACGGCCCGGCTGCTGTTCCGCCTCGCGCTCTTCGCGGGGCTCGGCGTGATCTACGTGCCGTTGCTCGTCGTGCTGCTCAACTCCGTCAACGCCGACCGCACCTTCGGCTGGCCGCCCCCGGGGCTGACGACCCGCTGGTGGGGCGCGGCCTGGAACTCGTCGGGAGTGCGCGACGCGCTGTGGACGTCCGTGCAGGCGGGGCTGGGGGCGACGGCCGTCGCGCTGGTGCTGGGCACGATGGCGGCCTTCGCCGTGCAGCGCTACCGCTTCTTCGGCCGCGACACGGTCTCCCTCGTGATCATCCTGCCCATCGCCCTGCCGGGCATCGTGACCGGGATCGCGCTGAACAACGCCTTCCGCACCGTGCTGGAGCCATTCGGGATCGGCCTGGGGCTGTTCACGGTGGTGGTGGGCCACGCCACGTTCTGCGTGGTGACGGTCTACAACAACGTGCTGGCGCGGCTGCGGCGGATGGGCGGCTCGCTGGAGGAGGCGTCGGCGGATCTGGGGGCGGACCCGTTCACCACCTTCCGGTTGGTGACGTTCCCGATGATGCGCTCGGCGCTGCTGGCGGGCGGGCTGCTGGCGTTCGCGCTGTCGTTCGACGAGATCATCGTCACCACCTTCACGGCGGGGGCGGGGGTCCGGACGCTGCCGATCTGGATCTTCGAGAACCTCTTCAGGCCGAACCAGGCGCCGGTGGTGAACGTGGTGGCCGCCGCGCTGATCGTCGCCTCGGTGGCGCCGGTCTACCTCGCCCAGCGACTGTCCACCGACGTGGGCGCCCACTGACCCACCTTCAGCGGGCGCCCACGGGATGGCGTGTGTCAGTCGCGGTACGTGCGGACGTAGTCGAACTCGGCGAGGGCGCCCGACCGGTTCATCGAGATCAGCCCGATCCTGAGCGGCCCCTTCGCCGGAAGGGTCCACACGCCGTTGCGCACCCAGCGCCGGCCGTCCCGGCTGGTCGCCGCGCGCACCTCGTTCTCGCCGTTCGCCGCGTCGAAGTGGTACGACATCCGCAACCACATCGTCCCGGCCGTCGGCCCTCCGAACATGGGCCCGTTGAACACGGCGGTCGGCGGCGTGGTCGTCGGCCGCTCGCCCTCCTTGGAGAACTCGCTGACCTGCAGCATCGCCCCGTTGCCGCGGGCCAGCGGCAGCACCGAGTGGGCCATCTTGAAGTACCGGTCGTCGTTCTCGTACAGCACGAGCCCGGCCTGCTGGTTGCCCTGCGTCGGCGCGAAGTCCAGCTTCGCCTCCACCGTGTAGTCGCCCTGCGGAGCCTCCCGCAGCAGCACCGACGCCGTGTTGGTGCCCCGGTGCAGCTCGGCGTTCTGGGTGGGCCAGGACAGCGCGCCGCCGGAGACGGCGACCCCGGGCGCCGGGCCGCGTACCCACTGCCACTTCGCGTCGATCGCCGTGCCGTCGAACTCGTCGCCGAACTCCGGCAGCAGTTCCCCGGGCGACGGCTCGGGCAGCCGTTGGGTGACGGGCGTGTACAGCCTGGCGGCCCCGACGTTGTCGGCGTCTGCCGCGCCGCGCGCCACCACGCCGACCGAGCCGGGGCGGGCGGCGGCCCGCGGCAGGGAGCGCGTCTGCTCCGCGACCGGATCGCCGAGCTTGTCACCGCTCACCTGGACGGTCAGCCGGGTGCCGCGCAACTCCGCGACCACGGTGTGCCAGGTGCCGAGGTCGAATCCGGCGGGCAGCGCCGTCACCTGCGCGCCGCGACTCGTGCCGCCGATCACCACGTCGGTGACCAGGGCGTTGCGGTCCCGGTCGAGCCAGGCCGCCACGTGGTTGTTCCGGTTGACGTGGGCGAGCGTGAGCCCGGCCGCGCCGGAGGACACCCGCAGGTCCGCCTGCGCCCGCACGTCGGCGGACGGCGTCTTCTTCGCCGAGACCAGGTAAGACAGGGCGCCGGTGTGGCCCGCGTACCCGTGGGCGTCCTGGCCGGTCCTCGCCTGCCAGCCGGGCCCGGCCTGCCAGCCGTTCAGCGAGCCGTCGCCGAAGGTGCCCCCGGCGTCGTACGAGGTGACCGGCGCGGGCTGGGCGCCCTCCGACGGCCCGGCCCCCGCGCGGACCACGGGCCAGCCGTCGATCCAGTCCAGCCGGTCGATCAGCAGCGGGCGCTTGGTCAGCCCCGACGGCCCGTTGGTGATCGGCGGGAAGTCCGGGTCGGCCGTCGAGATGGCGTGGTAGACCAGCCAGTCCTGGCCGGACAGGTCCGTGACGAAGCCGCTGTGGCCCGGCCCGGCCCAGCGGTTGCCGTTCGCGCCGACGACGATGGCGCCCTTGGAGGTCAGCTCCATCAGGTCCACGCCCTCGTCGTCCGTGAACGGGCCGAGCGGGCTGGTCGCGCGGCCGGCCTTGACCTGGTAGCCGCTGTAGGAGCCGTCGCAGCAGCCGGCGTCGGAGTAGAACAGGTAGTAGAAGCCGCCGCGGCGGACCACGTACCCGCCCTCCATCCGGCGGCCCCTGGCGACCTGCGTCACCGGGCCCTCGACGCGGGTGGCGTCGGCGTTCATCCGCGCGACGCAGATGGTGTCGTAGCTGCCCCAGTACAGGTAGTGGCCGCCGTCCACGTCCGTGAACTGGGCCTGGTCGATGGTGTTCGTCGGGCACGCGTCCTGGGCGGCGGCCGGGATCACGTCGCCCCGGTCCGTCCACGGGCCGGTCGGGCCCGGCGCGGTGGCCAGGCCGACGTCGCCGGAGGCCAGCGAGTAGTAGAGGTGGTACTGCCCGCCGACGTAGCGGATGTCGGGGGCCCAGAGCCGGGCGCCGGCGTGCCAGGCGGGCTTGGTCTGCGGGGTGAAGACCTCGTCGGCGTACTCCCAGCTCACCAGGTCCTTGGAGCGCAGGATCGGCAGCATCCGCTCGCCGGCCTCGCCCTTGCTGCTGAACACGGGGTTCTGGGTGCCGTAGGCGTACCAGAGCCCGTCCCTGGCGTGGATCACCGTCGGGTCGGGGAGGGAGTCGACCACGCCGGCCGAGACCGGGTTGCTGAACAGCCCGGACAGCAGGGCGGCGACGCCTAAGAGGATCTTCATGCCGTGGTGTCCTCTTTCTCGAAAGCGCTCAGCGTGGGGTCGTAGTCGGAGTGGCCGATGTCGTACATCGGGGTCATCCAGTGGTAGAAGTTGTCGCCGCGCTCGCGCAGCAGGTCGTACATCCTGCGCATCAGGCGGCGGCGGACCGGGGCCAGCTCGGGGTGGGTGTAGCGGTTGCTGAGCTCGTACGGGTCGGCGTGCAGGTCGTACAGCTCGTTGACCGACTCCGGGTTGACGACCAGCTTGTAGCGGTCGTCGCGGAGCATCCGCTGCGGGTAGGGGAAGTGGTGGCCGTGGAACTCGGCGAGCAGCTCGCCCGGCCACTCCGGACGCTCGCCGCGGACCAGCGGCACCAGGCTGCGGCTGTCCACCGCGGGCCCGGTGTCGCAGCCCGCCAGCTCCAGGATCGTCGCGGTGCAGTCGGTGAGCGTCACGAACTCGGTCCTGACCTGCGGTTCCGCGCCGGGGATCCGGACGATGCCGGGGATGCGGTAGATGTCCTCGTACATGGCCGGGCCCTTGTCGTGCAGCCGGTGCGCGCCGGTGAACTCGCCGTGGTCGGCGGTGAAGAAGACCGAGGTCTGATCCGACAGACCCAGCTCGTCGAGGCGGTCGAGGATCCGCCCGAGCTGCCGGTCGATCAGCGTCACGTAGCCCCAGTAGACCGCGATCAGCTTCCGCGTGACCTCGATCGGGATCGTGTCGAACGTCCAGTGCTCGCTGTAGTTGCGCTGCACCGGCGGCTTGCCCTCGAACGTCTCCGCGATCGACGGCGGCAGCTCGACCAGCGCCGGGTCGTACATGTCGAAGTACTCGTCCGGCAGCAGGTAGGGCAGGTGCGGCCCGAAGAAGTGCGCGGCCAGGAAGAACGGCCGGCCGTCGGCCGCGTACCTGTCCAGGTGCTCGATGGTCCGGGTCGCCAGGTAGTGCTCGAACGTGGCCTCCTCCGGCTGGTGCAGCCGCGCCGCCAGCAGGTTGCCCTGGTTGCCGTTGGGCGTGGTGCCCCGGATCAGGTCCGAGATCCGGTACGGCGGCAGCCCCCGCTCCTCCAGGTACGCCAGGTAGTCGGGATGATCGACCGGGTTGTGCCAGCCGGGCAGGTCGGGCCCGTCGAAGCCGTAGGAGGCGGCGTTGCGCGTGGTGCCCCCGTGCCACTTGCCGATCAGCCCCAGCTGGTAGCCGCGCTCCTTCAGCGCGCCGGGGAAGGTGAAGGCGTCCTCCCGCAGGTCCTCCAGGTAGCCGACGTTGCGCTCGTAGTTCGCCAGCAGCCGGTGCCGGAACGGCGCCTGCCCGGTGAGCAGGCTGGCCCGCGCCGGCGTGCAGATGGCCGTCGGCGTGTAGAACCGGTCGAACCGGGTGCCGGTCGCGGCCAGCCTGTCCAGGTTGGGCGTGGCCACGTGCGGGTTGCCGTAGCAGCCCAGGGTGTCGACGCGGTGCTGGTCGGTCATCAGGAACAGCAGGTTCACTTGCTGAACGCCTTCTCGTAGAGGTCGCCGGTGTAGTACGTGGCCGGGTCGGGCCGCGACTTGAGCTGGCCGGTGCCGACGAAGAAGTCGCCCAGGCTGTTCAGCCACTTGGCGACCGTGCCGTCCTTGGTCTTGGCGACCAGGTCGGCCGTCGTCATCGTCTGGACGTTCGCCGCGTCGGCCTTGACCTTGGCCGGGTCGAGCTTGAGCAGCGCGGCGGCCTCGGTGATCGCCTCGTCGGGGTGGGCGGCCCGCCAGTCGTTGGCCTCCTGCAGCACCTTGATGACCTTGCCGGTGAGCTCCTGGTCCACCTTGGGGCCGCCGACGAACGCGGTCGGGAACGAGTTGTCCGGGAACTCCCTGGTGCTGGCCACCTCCACCATGCCCGGCACCTTCTGCTTGATCGTGTCGATCAGCGGGTACCAGATGCCGGCGCCGTCGATCTGCCCCGCCGAGAACGCCGACACGACGGTGGCCGGGTCCATCGGCACCTTCTGGATGTCCTGGGCGGTCATCCCGGCCTTCTTCAGCGCCAGGTTGAGCACCATGTCGCCGGACGTGCCCTCGGGCACGCCGACCTTCTTGCCCTTGAGGTCCTGCATGGTCGAGATGCCGGGGCGGCCGATGACGCGGTCGGCGTACGCGAGCGTGTTGATCGCGACGACCTTGGCCTTGCCGGTGGCGGGCAGCCACATGGCGCCCGGGCCGATGTAGCCGAAGTCGAGGTCGCCCGCGCCGAGCGCCTGGATCTGCAGCGGCCCGTTGGTGAAGACCTTGATCTCGGGGGTGAGGCCCTGCTTCTGCCACAGGCCCTGCTTGTTCGCGATCGCGAGCAGGCTGGCGCCGTTGTAGTCGCTGATGTAGCCGAAGCGGACCGTGCTGCCGTCGCCGGAGCAGGCGGTCATGGAGAGTGCGAGCACGGTCGCCGCCGTGGCGGCCGTCAGGGCGCGGCGAAGAGAACGCATGGCGGGTGGCTCCTTTCGGGAGGCCGGAATGGGGAGGGTCAGGCCGCGGGTGCCTGGTGGTAGACGGAGTGCCAGACCTCGTTGCGGATCCGCCCGAACTCGGGCGACAGCCGCATCTCCTCTGTCCTCGGGTAGGGCAGGTCCACGTCGATGACCTGCTGGACGCGGCCGGGCCTGGCCGCCATGACGATCACGCGCCTGGCCAGGTAGACGGCCTCGTCCACGTCGTGGGTGATGAACATGACCGTGCGCTGCTCCTGGCTCCAGGTGTCGAGGAGCTGGTCCTGCAGCTGCACCCGGGTGAGCGCGTCGAGCGCGCCGAACGGCTCGTCCATGAGCAGGACCTGCGGGTTCACCGCGTACGCGCGGGCGATCGCGCAGCGCTGCTTCATGCCGCCGGACAGCGTCTTGGGCAGCGCGTCGGCGAAGTCGGACAGCCCGACCAGCTCGATCGCCCGCTCGGCCCGCCGCCTGCGCTCGTCGGCGGGCAGCTCGGCCAGCTTCAGCCCGAACTCGACGTTCTTGCGCACGGTCAGCCACGGGAACAGCGCGTACTGCTGGAAGATCACCCCCCGCTCGGGCCCCGGCCCGGTGACCGGCACGCCGTCCACCAGCACCTCGCCCGACGTGGGCTCGACCAGCCCGGCCGCCATGCTCATCAGCGTGCTCTTGCCGCACCCCGACGGGCCCACGACCGTGACGAACTCGCGGTCGGCGATGTCCAGGGACACGCGGTCGAGCGCGGTGAACGTGGTGTCCTTCATCGGGTACGTCTTGATGACGTCCCGGAACGAGATCTTGCTGTTCATCGGCGTTCCTGCCAGTCGGTGAGGTGGCGCTCGGCCAGCAGCAGCAGCCGGTCCATCAGCAGGCCGAGCACGCCGATGGCGATCAGGCCCACGAAGATCGTGGACAGGTCGTAGTAGAGCTGGGCCTGCTGCATGCGGAAGCCCAGGCCCTCCTGGGCGGCGATCAGCTCCGCGGCGACCAGCGTGCCCCAGGCCGAACCGAGCCCGACCCGCATGCCGACCAGGATGAACGGCGTGGAGGCCGGCACCACGACCTTGAGGAAGATCGTCCGGTCGGACGCGCCGAGCACGCGGGCGGCGTTGATCAGGGTCCTGTCCACGTCCACCACGCCTTGGAAGGTCGCCACGACGCTGGACAGGAAGGCCGCCAGGAAGATCACGAAGACCTTCGGCACCTCGCCGATGCCGAGGAGCACGATGGCCAGCGGGATGATGGCCAGGGGCGGGATGGTCCGGAAGAACTGGATGTAGGGCTCGAGCAGGCCGCGCGCGGTGGCGTACCAGCCCATGAGGAAGCCGATCGGGACGGCCAGCAGGGTGCCGAGCAGGAAGCCCAGCAGCACCCTGCGCAGGCTGGCCAGCGCGTCGCCCAGGAGCGTGCCGTCGGCGATCAGCTCGCCTGCCTTGGCCGCGACCTCGAGCGGGGTCGGCAGGGCCTGCACGCCCAGAACGCCCAGCAGCGTCCAGACGGCCAGCCCGGCGGCGACCGCGATCAGGTTGAGCGCGACGGCCCGCTGGGGACGCCTGGGGGCGCGCCGCACCGCCGGGGATTTGGCCAGCGTGGTGAGCTGAGTCATGGTTGCCTCTGCTTGGTTTCCTCGAGGAGGTCGGGCGCGAGATCGGGGCCCGCGGGGTAGCGGGACAGCAGCGGGGACTCGTGCAGCACCAGGGCGATGCCGCCGAGGGCGCCCGCGGCCTCGCCGAGCGTGGCCCGGCGCAGGCTGACGCGGTGCCTGGAGACCGGCATGACCTGGGCGCGCAGCGCCCGCTCGACCGGCTCGATCAGCGCGGGGCCGGTCTCCGCCAGCTCGCCGCCGACCACGATCGCGGAGGGGCCGATCGCGTTGCACACGGCCGCGAGCACGCCGCCGATCGCGCCGCCCACGTCCTTCAGGAGGGTCAGGGCCGTGCCGTCGCCCGCCCTGATCGCCTTCACCAGCTCGGGCACGTCGTCGGCCCGCCCGCCCGCGGCGCGGTAGGCGTCCAGCACGGCTCTTATCGAGGCCACGGTCTCCAGGCAGCCGGCGCCGCCGCAGTCGCAGGGCGCGCCGTCCGGGTCGACCGTGATGTGGCCGAACTCGCCGGACAGCCCGTACGCGCCCCGGTGCAGCGCGCCGCCGACCACCAGGCCGCCGCCGACACCGTGGGACAGGCGCAGGTAGAGCACGTCCCGGTCGCCGGCGGCGGCGCCCCAGATCGCCTCGCCCAGGGCGGCCAGCCTGGTGTTGTTGTCCAGCAGCACCGGCGCGCCGAACCGCTCGCGCAGCAGCGACTGCACGGGGTGGGCGGGCTCGTCCGACTCCAGGTCGTCCTCGGGCTCCGGCGCTTCCAGGTCGTCCTCGGGCTCCCGCCAGCCGACCGGGCCGACCACGCCGGCGCCGATCGCGCTGAGCGCGCCCAGCCGCAGGCCGCCGTCGTTGAGGGAGCCGACGAGCCGTTCGGCCAGGTCCACCCGCTGCAACCAGGGCAGGTCGGCGTCGTGCGGCTCGCTGGCCGAGCCGACGATCTCGTGGGCCAGGTTGACGGCGGCGACGTGCACCGCGCGGCGAGCGAAGTCGATGCCGATGGCCTGGCCGGCCTCAGGGTTGAGGGTCAGCGTCTCGGCCGGCCGGCCGCGGCCGCGCGGGGCGTCCTGCGGGCTGGCGGTGACGACCGCGCCGCCGGCGACCAGCCCGGCGAGGATGTCGTACAGGGTGGTGCGGGAGAGCTGGCAGAGCTTGCCGAGCTCGCCCCGGCTGAGCGGGCCGTGCTTGCGCAGCAGCCCGAGCACGAGCTCTTCGTGCCCGCGCCTCAGCTGCGCCAAGGGACCACGGGGGTGTGACATAACGCGAAGTGTGCCGACCTTGCGTGTTTTTCGTCAATAACCCGGAAAAAACCCCAAATATGGCGATGAGCTGGGAGAACGCCGTGCGAAGGGTTTCGCGGCGCTCGTAACTTTCCGGTAACAGGCCGTGCGCGGTGATCGCCCCGCAAGCCCGATCCGTTGACTTTTGTTTGGATGGTCGCCAAATTAAAGACAGTCCGCAGCCGACCCTGGAAGGCGACCATGAGGCGCTTGCTCGCGGTGTTCCCGGTCCTGCTCTGCGTCCTGCTGGGAGTGCCTGCGGGCGTCGGCGCGGCCGCGCACGAGGTCACGTACGACAGGTACTCGCTGAAGGTGGACGGCGAGCGGCTCGTCCTGCAGTCGGCCGAGTTCCACTACTTCCGGCTGCCGAGCCCCGAGCTGTGGCGGGACGTGCTGGAGAAGCTCAGGGCGGCCGGGTTCAACGCGGTCTCGATCTACTTCTCGTGGGCGTACCACTCGCCGAAGCCCGGCGTGTACGACTTCACCGGCGTGCGCGACGTGGACCGCCTCCTGCGGACCGCCCGGCAGGCCGGCCTGTACGTGATCGCCCGCCCCGGGCCGTACATCAACGCCGAGAGCACCGGCGGCGGCCTGCCCGCCTGGGTGAAGACCGTGCCGGGACGGGCCCGCAGCAGCGCGCCCGGCTACCAGGCCGCCTACCGCGAGTGGCTGCACCGGATCAACCCGATCATCGCCAGGCACCAGGTCACCGGCGGCGGCCCGGTCATCCTCTACAACGCGGAGAACGAGTACCAGGTCAACACCGATGCCGCGTACATGCAGGACATCCAGGACCAGGCGCGGGCGGACGGCATCGACGTGCCGATCACCACCAACGACTGCTGCGACGCCGGGAGCTGGAGCTCGACGTGGGCGACCGGCCCGGGGGCGGTGCAGATCCCGGGGGTGGACGACTACCCGCAGTCCTTCGAGTGCGCCACTCCCGAGGTCTGGGGGCCCTGGGGGGAGGGGCTGACCGAGCGGCTGCGCGACGACATCCCGGTGTTCGCCGCCGAGTACCAGGCGGGCGCGATCGACCTGGGCAACGCCGGGTACGACAGGTGCCGCGAGCTGACCGGCCCGGCCTACATGAAGTACTTCTACAAGAACAACCTGGTCACGACCGGGGCAACGATGTTCTCGTACTATATGGGTTACGGCGGCACGAACTGGGGCTGGCTGGCCCAGCCCAACGACGTCTACACCTCCTACGACTACGGCGCCGCCATCACCGAGGCCCGGCAGCTCACGCCCAAGTACGACGAGTTCAAGCGCCAGGGCTACTTCCTGGAGGCTGTCGCGCCGCTGGCCAAGACCGATTCGGTCACCTCGCCGGCCGCGCCGGACAACCCCGCCCTCACCACCACGGCCCGCGCGAACCCCGACACCGGCACCCAGTTCGTCCTGGTCAAACATGCCGACCGGGCCGCCACCGGCACGGACGACGCCACCCTCGACTGGGCCGCCCCCGACGGCCGCCACCGGGTGCCCGTGCGGGTCAAGGGGCGCGACGCGCACGTCCTGGTCGCCGGGTACGACCTGGGCGGCCAGAGCCTGGTCCTGTCCACGTCCGAGATCATGACGCACGCCTCCATCGGCGGCCGTGACGTCGCCGTCCTGTACGGCACCGCGGGCTCGCCCGGCGCCACGATCCTGCGCTACGGCTCGCGGCCGGCGGTCAAGGTGCTCGAAGGGGACGTACGGGCCGAGTACACCGGGGGCGACCTGCGCCTCGACTACACGCACGACGGCCTGGCCCGGGTGCTCGTCACGGGCGGCGGGCGGCGGTCGCTGCTGCTGCTGCTCGGCACGGACGAAGCGGCGGCCGGGTTCTGGCGGGCCGGGACGGGGGCGGGGCCGGTGCTCGTCCGCGGCACCGCGCTGGTCCGCTCGGCCTCGGCGAGCGGCGACACCCTGAGGCTGGCGGCGGACACCGCGGGCGGGCAGGTCGAGGTGTTCGCGGGCCCGGCGACGAGGCGGCTGCGGATCGGCGCGGAGGACGTACCCGTCACCCGCACCCCGAGCGGCTCGCTCCTGGGCTCCACCCGCGCCCCCGAACCGGTCCGCCTGCCCGCGCTGGCCGCCTGGCGCTCCCGCGCCGAGGCCCCGGAGGCCGCGCCCGGCTTCGACGACTCCCGCTGGACCGCCGCCGACCACACCACGACCGTCAGCCCGCACCAGCCGAAGACCCTGCCCGTCCTGTACGCCGACGACTACGGCTACCACTACGGCAACGTCTGGTACCGGGGCCACTTCACCGCCGCCGGATCCGAGACCAGGATCGACCTGAACGCCGTCACCGGCCTGCGCGGCAACTACCTGGTCTGGCTGAACGGCCGCTATCTCGGCTCGGCCGCCGGAGGCGTGGAGGCGGACTCCGGCGACGCGTCGACCCCGCCCAACCCCGACCCGGGCCCCGGCCACTTCGACCTCCCGGCGGGCGTGCTCAGGCCGGGCGTGGACAACGTGATCTCCGTCCTTGTCGCCAACATGGGCCACAACGACGACTGGATCGCCGACGACCTGCGCTTCAAGCAGCCGCGCGGCCTGGTGGCCGCCACCGTCGGCGGCACCGTCGGCGGCCCTGTCGGCGGCTCTGTCGGCGGCACCCCGATCTCGTGGCGCATCCAGGGCTCACCGGGCACGGACCCGCTGCGCGGGCCGCTCAACAACGGCGGCCTGTACGGGGAGCGCACCGGCTGGCATCTCCCGACTTATCCCGATAAATCCTGGAAAACCGCCAGCGCTGAGCTGACCCCCGGCGTCACCTGGCTCCGGACCGCGTTCCGCCTCGACCTCCCCAAGGGTCAGGACGCGCCGGTCGGGCTCCGCTTCGGCGGCGACCCGTCGCCCGCGTACCGCGTGCAGATCTTCCTGAACGGCTGGAACGTCGGCCAGTACGGCGGCGACATCGGCCCGCAGCGCGACTTCGTGCTCCCCGCCGGGATCCTGGACGAGCACGGGACCAACACGATCGCCCTGGCCGTCACCGCCGAGCAGCCCATGACGGGTCCCGGGCCGATCAGCCTGTTCACCTACGGCAACGTCCGCCAGGGCCGCTGACCGCCGTACTCCGGCGAAGGTCCCTTCGAGGGGGGAGGGGCGCCGCGCTTGGGCCCTCGGGCTTCGGAGGGCCGGCCGTCACACGTGGGCCCCTGGACTTCGGAAGGTCGGCCGCCGCGCCCGGACCCTGGGGCTTCGGAGGGGCGGCCGCCGCCCCCAGGTCTGGGGCGCTAGTCGCGGTCCGGGACGGCCAGTTCGCCGAGCAGGGACCAGTCGTCCTGCGGGACGGTGGCGTTCACGATGCGGGGCGTCTCGGCGAGGTGGGGCGGCAGCGTCTGCTGGGCCTGCTTGAAGTGGGCCGACTGGACGTGCGCCGCCCCGGCGTCGCCGTCGCGGAACGCCTCCACCAGGACGTACTCCACCGGGTCCTCGACACTCCGCGACCAGTCGAACCACAGGCAGCCCGGCTCGGCCCTGGTCGCCTCGGTGAAGTCGGCGACGATCTCCGGCCAGCGGTCGGCGTGCTCGGGCAGGATGCGGAACTTGGCGGTAATGAAGATCATCGGGCTGGCTCCTTCGAGTCCGTGGGGATCAAGCGTATCGAGATGACGTTGACAGGCATTCATGCATTACCTACCGTTTGGCTAGGTAATGCCTCGGCCCCAAGGAATGCGTGTGAAGAGACTCAAGGGCATCGTCCCCTTCGTCCTCGTCGTCTCCCTGACCGCCTGCGGCTCTCAGCAGCCCGCCCAGCAAACCCAGGACGCCTCCCTGACCTGGGCCATCGAGACCCAGCCGCTCACCTTGAACCCCCAGCAATGGGGTCAGAACAAGGTCCGGCTGCTCGTGTTCAACCAGTTCGACGCGCTGCTCTCGCGCCAGAAGGACGGCACGTTCCAGCCATGGCTGGCCAAGTCGTGGAAGGTGTCGGACGACGGTCTGACGTACACGCTGGAACTACGCGACGACGTGACCTTCCACGACGGCACGAAGTTCGACGCGGCGGCGGTCAAGGCGAACCTGGAGCAGTTCCTGGTGCCCGGCTACAACCCCGGCATCGCCTCCATCCAGCTCAAGTCCTTCGCCAGGGCCGAGGTGAAGTCGCCGACCACCGTCGAGATCACGCTGAAGGAGCCGGACGCGCTCTTCATCGACTTCCTCGCCTCGCCCCTCGCGGGGCAGGTCTCGCCGAAGTCGCTGAAGGCGGCCAAGGACCTCAAGTCCGGCGGGCCCGACCTGGTCGGCACCGGGCCGTTCATCCTGGAGTCGTACGTGCGGGGCCAGGAGATCCGCTACCGGCGCAATCCGGACTACAAGTGGCCGCCCGCCGGGTCCGCGCACCAGGGACCGGCCTACCTGTCGCGGATCACGTACCGGTTCCTGCCCGAGGCGGCGGTGCGCGTCGGCGCGCTCACCTCGGGGCAGGTGCAGGTCATCGAGGGCGTACCGGCCACCGATGCCGCCATGATCAAGCAGGATCCGGGTCTGACGTACCAGACCTCGCTCAACTCGGGCACCTCCTTCTCCTACTACTTCAACACCGCCCACGCCCCCTTCGACGACCAGCGCGTACGGGAGGCGTTCCGCGAGGCCGTGGACGTGGACGCGGTGCTCAAGGCCGTCTACCAGGGCACCGCCACCAGGGCGTGGAGCGTCGTCACCAAGGGCGGGCCGTTCTACGACGCCTCGCTGGAGGGCGCCTTCGGCGGCGACCCCGCCAAGGCCAACGCCCTGCTCGACGCGGCCGGCTGGAAGCAGCGCGACGCCCAGGGCTACCGCGTCAAGGACGGCAGGCGGCTCGCCGTGCGCTCCGTCGCCTCCGCGCCGTTCGTCCGCGACCGCCGCGACATCCTCGCCCAGGCCATCCAGGCGCAGGTCAAGCAGAGCGCCGGGATCGACTTCCAGGTCAAGATCGTGGACCAGGGAACGGCGCAGAAGGCCTACACCGAGGGGGAGTACGAGATCTTCGAGAACTCCCGCGGCGACGCCGACGCGGGCGCTGCGCTCAACCTGATCCTGCCGCGCAAGGGGCCGATCAACCGCACCGGCTTCTCCGACCCCGACGTGGAGAAGTGGCTGGCCACGGCCGCGGCCTCCGCGTCCCTGGACGAGCGGAAGGCGCTGTACACCAAGGTGCAGCAGGCCGTGGTGAAGGACAAGGCGATCGTGTTCCCGGTCTACGTGCCCGCCGACCAGATCGCGGCGCAGAAGAGCGTCCAGGGCCTGGGCTTCGAGGCCGGCTCCGGCACGCCGCGCAGCGCTTACGACGTCCGGATCGGCACATGACCGGACAGCCGGTGACGGCCCGCGACAGGGACACCGCCAAAACCCGCGGCAGGGACGCCGTCAAAGCCCGCGGCAGGGACGCCGTCAAAGCCCGGGTCAGGGGTGTCGTCAAGCGGGTGCTCGCCGGGCTCGCGGTGCTGTGGGCGGCGGCCAGCGCCTCGTACGTCGCGCTGCTGCTCGCGCCGGGCGACACCATCGACATCCTGGTCGGCGACGGCCCCGACACCCCCGAGATCCGGGCGCGGATCGTCGCCGAATGGGGGCTCGACCGGCCGGAGGTCGTCCAGTACGTGTCCTACCTGTGGCGGTTGCTCCACGGCGACCTCGGCCGCTCGTACCAGCTCCAGCTCGGCGTCGGCGAGATCCTGTCCACCCAGCTGGGCCCGACCCTGCAGCTCACGCTGGCGGCGGCCGGGGTCGGGGTGTCGCTCGCCGGGGTGATCGCCGTCGTGACCGCGGGGCGGGGCCGGTGGCTGCGCGGCGCGGCCTCGGCGGCCGAGCTGGTCTCGGTGTCGGTGCCGCCGTTCCTGATCGGGCTGGTGCTGCTGGCGGTGTTCTCGTTCACGCTCGGCTGGTTCCCCGTGTCGGGCGCGTCCGGGCCGCAGGCGCTCGTGCTGCCCGCGCTCGCGCTGGGTTTGCCGATCGCGGGCGTGCTCGGCCAGGTGCTGCGCGGCGGCCTGGAGCGGGCGCTGGAGCAGCCGTTCGCCGTCACGGCCAGGGCCCGCGGGTTGAGCGAGCCGCGGCTGGTGGCCAGGCACGCGCTCCGGCACGCGCTGATCCCCGCCGTGACGCTGGCCGGATGGTTCACCGGCACGCTGCTCGGCGGGGCCGTCATCACCGAGGTGCTCTTCGGCCGGCCGGGGCTCGGGCAGGTGGCGATGCAGGCCGTCACGGGCCGGGACATGCCGGTGGTGATGGCCGTCGTCCTGCTGTCGGCCATCGTGTACGTGACCATCAGCACCCTCCTCGACCTGGCCTACCGCGCCATCGACCCCCGGATCGGAGGCTGGCCGTGACCTCGTCGCGCTCGCTGCTCGCGCCCGCGGCGTTCCTCGTCCTGCTGGCGGTGGCGGTGGCCGCACCCGGGCTGCTGACCGGCGTGGACCCGCTGGCGGCCGACCCGGTGAGCGCGCTCGCGCCGCCGGGCGGCGCGCACTGGTTCGGCAGCGACCACCTCGGCCGCGACGTGCTGTCCAGGGTCGTGCACGGCGCCCGCCACTCGCTCAGCATCGGCGTCACCGCGACCGCTCTGGCGGTGGCCGCCGGGGTGCTGCTCGGCCTGGCCGCCGGGCTGTCGCCGAAGTGGCTGGACGAGGCGCTGGCCAGGTCGTTCGACGTCCTGTCCACCCTGCCGGAGCTGCTGCTCGCCTTGCTCGTCATCGCCGTCACCGGCCCCGGCACGGGCAACGTCATCTTCGCCATCGCGGTCGCCCAGATCCCCAACTACGCCCGCGTCATCCGCGCCCAGACCTTCGTCGTGCGCCACGCCGGATACGTCGAGCAGGCCGTCACGTTCGGCCGGTCCAGGGCCGCGATCACCGCCGGGCACGTGCTGCCGAACGTGCTCGGGCCGATCCCCGTCCTGGCCACCATCGGGCTCGGCCAGGCCGTCATCGCCGCCTCCGGGCTCAGCTTCCTCGGCATGGGCCCGCAGCCCCCGGCCGCCGAATGGGGCGCGATGCTCTCAGAGGCCCGCAACTACCTGCGGGTGGCCTGGTGGGAGGCGCTGTTCCCGGGCGTCGCGATCACGCTGACCGTGGTCAGCCTCACCGTCGTCGGCCGCCGGCTCCAACGCCGCTTCGAGGGGAGAACCCCATGACGACCTTTGCCTCCCCTCCGACGGTCGCCACCCTGGTCGCCGTGGAGGACCTGCGCGTGAGCTTCGGCGGGACCGAGGTCGTGCGCGGCGTCTCCTTGTCGCTCGCCCCGGGCGAGTGCGTGGCCGTCGTCGGCGAGTCCGGGTCCGGCAAGAGCGTCACGGCCCGCACGCTGCTCGGCCTGGCCGGGCCGGGCGCCACCGTGCGGGCGGCCGCGTTCAGCGTCGGCGGCCGGGACGCGCTCGGCTTCGGACCGGCGCAGTGGCGCGGGTTGCGCGGCGGGTTCGCCGGGCTGGTGCTGCAGGACGCGCTGGTCTCCCTCGACCCGCTGCGGACCGTGGGGGCCGAGATCGGTGAGGTGCTGGCCGTCCACGACGTCGTCCCGCGAGCACGGCGCCGCGACAGGACGCTCGAACTGCTCGACGCGGTCGGCGTGCCCGATCCGCCGCTGCGTGTCGGGCAGCACCCGCACCAGCTCTCCGGCGGGCTGCGGCAGCGGGTGCTGATCGCCTCGGCCATCGCGGCCGGACCCGAGCTGATCATCGCCGACGAGCCGACCACCGCGCTCGACGTCACCGTGCAGGCCCAGATCCTGCGACTGCTGGCCGCGCGCCGGGCCGCCGGCTGCGCGCTGCTGCTGATCAGCCACGACCTGGCCGTCGTCGCCTCGATCGCCGACCGCATCCTCGTCATGAAGGACGGCCGCGTCGTCGAGGAGGGCCCTGCCGGGAGCGTGCTGTCGGCGCCGTCGCACGACTACACCCGCTCGCTGCTGGCCGCCGTCCCGTCGGCCGCCTCCCGGGGCACCCGCCTGTCCACCACCCTGTCCACCGCGCCGCCGGGCTCGCCGCTGCCGCGCCGCACGCCGGATCTGTCGGCGCCGGTGCTCGCCGGCACCGGCCTGTCCAGGTCGTACGGGCCGCGCCGGGTGGTCGACGACGTCTCGTTCACCCTGTACGAGGGCGAGACGCTCGGCGTCGTCGGCGAGTCGGGCTCGGGCAAGACCACCCTGGCCCGCCTGGCCCTCGGCCTGCTCGAACCCGACGCGGGCCGGGTCACCCTGCACGGCCGTCCGTGGAGCCAGGTGCCAGAACGCAAGCGTCGCCCGCTCCGCCGCCGGATCCAGCTCATCTCCCAGAACCCGCTCGACTCCTTCGACCCCCGCCACACCGTCGGCCGCCTGGTCGCCGAGCCGCTCGACCTGCCCGCGGCCGGGCGCCGGGCGCGGGTGCTCGACCTGCTCGAACGCGTCGGCCTGCCGCCCGGCGTCGCCGGCCGCCACCCGCGCGAGCTGTCGGGCGGCCAGCGGCAGCGCGTCGCCATCGCCAGGGCCCTCGGACCCCGCCCCGACGTGCTGGTCTGCGACGAGCCGGTCTCCGCGCTGGACGTCTCGATCCAGGCCCAGGTGCTGGACCTGCTCGCCGAGATCCAGGCCGAGTACGGTACTGCCATGCTGTTCATCAGCCACGACCTCGGCGTGGTGCACCACGTCAGCGACCGGGTCCTGGTCATGAAGGACGGCCGGGTGGTCGAGGAGGGCGACGTGACGGAGGTGTTCACCCGCCCCCGGCACCCGTACACGCGGGAACTGGTCGCGGCGGTTCCCCGGCTTTCCTGAATTTCCTACCAAATGTGTGGGATACTGGACGGGTGAGTCTGGACAGGATCCGCGCGTCGAGCGCCCGAGCCGATTCCCCGCTGACCGCCGCCATCCTGGCGGGGCGATGGATCAGATCCGCCGCGGCGGACGACGAGCACGGAAGGCGCTGGCTGGCCAATCCCGATCCGCACGGCGGGTCGGCGGTCACCTCCGAGCCCTCGTCCCTCTACTCGGGGGCGGCGGGCGTCGTGCTGTTCTTCCTCGAACTGGCCGCGGCCACCGGCCACGAGGCGTACCTGGAGGATGCCAGGCAGGGGGCCCGCAGGCTCGCCGCCACCTGGCGCGAGCAGGACGACGTCTCCCTCTATCACGGGCTGACCGGCACGATGGTCGCGCTCATGGAGGCGGGCTGGGTGCTCGGCGACGGCGCGTTCGAGGCCGAGGCCGCCGCCATCGCGGACGTGATCGTCCGCAGGGGCCGGGAGTCCGAGGGCGGTGTCGGGTGGTCGCGGGATCCCGCGCAGCGCGGCGAGGGCGGCGTCATCCTCGGGTTGCTGCGGGCCGCCGCCCACCTCGGCGTGCCCGCGTACGAGGAGGCGGCCGTCGAGGCGGGCCTGCGGATCGCCCGGCTGCCCGTCCCCGGGCACCGGTTCGGCGACTGCGCCGACCTGCCCGTGGACGCCGTCACGCCCGGCTTCCTCGCCGGCACGGCCGGGACCGCGTTCCTGCTGGCCCGCCTGTACGGGGTGACCGGCGACGAGCGTTTCCTGTTCGCCGCGCGCAGCGGCGCGGCCTTCGTCCGCGAGGTCAGCGTCGTGGCCGGCGGCTGCGCGGTCGTGCCGCACCACGTGCCGCACGCCAGGGAGCTGCACTACCTGGGCTTCTGCTCCGGCTCCGCGGGCGTGGCCAGGATGTTCTACGAGCTGTACCGGGTGGGGGGCGACCCCGGCGACCTGGAGTGGGTGGAGCGGCTGGCCAGCGGCATCGTCAAGAGCGGCGTGCCGCGCCGCCGTACCGAGGGCTACTGGAACGTGGCCTGCCAGTGCTGCGGGACGGCCGGGCTCATCGAGTTCTTCGTGGGGCTGTGGGCGGCGACGGGGGAGGAGTCCCACCTGGAGTACGCCCGCGGGCTCGCCACCGACCTGATCGGCCGGGCCACCGACCACGACGGGCGCGGCTACCGCTGGTACCAGGCCTACCGGCGGCTGCGGCCGGGCGAGGTGACGGCCGACACCGGCTACATGGTGGGCGCGGCCGGCATCGGCGCCGCCCTCCTCCACCTCGACGCCGCAGGTCAGGCCGACCATCCGCGCCGCGTCATCCTGCTGCCCGACAATCCGTTCCCCGCCATCCCGCTGCCTGCTTCCGCGCTCCGTTGACAGCGATACCCAGTTTTCCTACTGTTTAACTGGGTATTGAGCCAAGGAGCACATCATGACCGAATGTGACGTCCCCTGCCGCCGCGAGCAGGTCGCATGAAGCAGGTCCACCTGGCCGCGCACTTCCCCGGCGTCAACAACACCACCGTCTGGACCGACCCCCGCTCCCGCAGCCAGATCGACTTCGAGTCGTTCGCCGACCTGGCCCGCACCGCGGAGCGGGGCAAGTTCGACTTCTTCTTCCTGGCCGAGGGCCTGCGGCTGCGCGAGCTGAAGGGCCGTATCCACGACCTGGACGTGGTCGGCCGCCCCGAGTCGCTCACCGTGCTGGCCGCGCTCGCCACCGTCACCGAACGCCTCGGGCTGGCCGCCACCGTCAACGCGACCTTCAACGAGCCGTACGAGCTGGCCAGGCGGCTGGCCACGCTCGACCACCTCAGCGCGGGCCGGGCCGCCTGGAACGTGGTCACCACCTCCGACGCCTTCACCGGCGAGAACTTCCGCCGCGGCGGCTACCTGGATCGTTCCGAGCGCTACACGCGGGCCGAGGAGTTCGTCCGGCTGTCGCGCGAGCTGTGGGACTCCTGGCGGCCCGACGCCGTGCTCGCCGACCAGGAGAGCGGGCGGTTCCTGCGGCCCGGGTCCGTCTCGGCGGTCAGCCACCGGGGCCGCCACTTCACCGTCGAGGGGCGCTTCAACGTCCCGCGCGGCCCGCAGGGCCACCCCGTGGTCATCCAGGCGGGGGACTCCGACGAGGGCAGGGAGTTCGCCGCGGCCAACGCCGACGTCATCTTCAGCCGCCACGGCACCCTGGAGGAGGGCCGGGCCTTCTACGCCGACGTCAAACGCCGGCTGGCCACGTACGGGCGGCAGCCGCACCAGCTCAAGATCATGCCGGCGGCGACGTTCGCGCTCGGCGACACCGACGCCGAGGCGGCCGAGCGCGCCGCCGAGATCCGCCGCCAGCAGGTGGGGCCGCAGACCGCGATCGCCTTCCTGGAGCAGATCTGGGGCCGGGACATGTCCGCCTACGACCCCGAAGGGCCGCTGCCCGAGGTGGAGCCCGCCGTCGAGCAGGGCGTCTCCCAGGGCCGGGTGCAGGTGGCCGACCGGGTCGCCGTGGCGGCGCGATGGCGGGCCGTGGCCGAGGAGAAGGAGCTGAGCATCCGCGAACTGGTGATCCACATGACCGGGCGGCAGTCGTTCGTGGGCTCGCCCGCGACCGTGGCCGCGCAGATCGAGGAGTTCGTGCGCACGGACGCCGCCGACGGATTCATCCTGGTCCCGCACCTCACGCCGGGCGGGCTGGACGACTTCGTGGCCGAGGTGGTGCCGCTGCTGCAGGAACGCGGCGTGTTCCGTACCGACTACGAGGGCGCCACGCTCCGCGACCACCTCGGGCTGGGAGGCGCGGCATGACGCGGCCGCCCCTGCACCTGGCCGTCGCGCTCGACGGCGCCGGCTGGCATCCCGCCGCCTGGCGGGACCCCGCCGTCGACGCGCGGGAGCTGTTCACCGCCCGCCACTGGGCCGGGCTGGTCGCCGAGGCCGAGCGCGGGCTGCTCGACTTCGTCACCATCGAGGACGCTCTGGGCCTGCAGTCCTCGGGCCTCGACGGGCCCGACGACCGCACCGACCAGGTGCGCGGCCGGTTCGACGCGGTGCTGCTCGCGGCGGCGCTCGCGCCGCTGACCACGCGCATCGGGCTGGTGCCCACGGCCACGACGACGCACACGGAGCCGTTCCACGTGGCGGTCGGCATCGCGAGCCTGGACCACGTCAGCCTGGGGCGCGCCGGGTGGCGGGTCCAGGTCTCGGCCCGCGCCTGGGAGGCGGCCCACTTCGGCCGCAGGGAGATCCCGGCGCTCATCCCCAAACGGGACACGGCGGGCCGGTGGGAGCCCGACGAGCGGGCCCGGGAGCTCATCGCGGACCTCTTCGAGGAGGCGGCCGACGCCGTGGAGGTGGCCAGGCGGCTGTGGGACAGCTGGGAGGACGACGCCGAGATCCGCGACGTGGCCACCGGCCGGTTCGTCGACCGGGACAAGCTCCACTACATCGACTTCGCCGGATCCCGGTTCTCCGTCAAGGGGCCGTCGATCACGCCCAGGCCGCCGCAGGGGCAGCCGGTCGTGACCGTGCTCGACCACGGTGGGTCGCCGGTGCCGTACGAGCTGCCGGCCCGCGCCGCCGACGTCGTCTTCGTCACCCCGCACAGCCGTGACCACGCGCGGGACATCGTCGAGCAGGTCAGGAGCCGTCCCAGGGACGGGCACCCGCTCAAGATCCTGGCCGACCTGCTCGTCCACGTCGGCGACGACGCGGCCGAGCGCAGGGCCCGGCTCGACGGGCTCGCCGCGCCGCCCGACTCGGACGCGTACACCTTCGCCGGCACCGCCGCCGAGCTGGCCGACCTGCTGCTGGACTGGCAGGAGGCCGGGATCGAGGGGTACCGGCTGCGGCCCGGCGCCGTGCCGCACGACCTGGCGGCGATCACCCGTGAGCTGGTCCCCGAGCTGCGGCGGCGCGGCGCCTTCAGGAGCCGGTACGAGGCCGCCACGCTGCGCGGGCACCTCGGCCTGCCGCGCGCGATCAACCGTTACGCCTCCCAGAAAGCAGATATTGCGTGAAATTTCTGGCCATCACCTTGATCGTTCATGACGGCCGCACGTCCACCAACGAGCGATTCCGCGAGGTCGTCTCCAACGCGGTCCTGGCCGAGGAGCTCGGGTTCGACGGGTTCGGGGTGGGGGAGCGGCACGAGCGGCCGTTCATCTCCTCCTCCCCGCCCGTGGTGCTCAGCCACATCGCCGCCCGGACCTCCCACATCCGGCTGTTCACCGCGGTCACCACGCTCAGCCTGCTGGACCCGGTCCGGGCGTACGAGGACTACGCCACCCTCGACCACCTGTCCGGCGGGCGGCTCGAACTGATCATCGGCAAGGGGAACGGCGCCGCCCAGGCCCAGCTCTTCCACGTCACCGCCGAGGACCAGTGGGAGCGCAACCGCGAGTCGTACGAGCTGTTCCGCAGGCTGTGGCGGGAGGACAAGGTCACCTGGGAGGGGCGGTTCAGGCCGTCGCTGACCGAGGCCGAGACCTGGCCGCGCCCGCTCCAGCGGCCGGTGCGCGTCTGGCACGGCAGCGCCACCAGCAAGGAGTCGGTGGACCTGGCCGCGCGCTTCGGCGACCCGCTCTTCTCCGCGAACGTCACCAACCCCATCGAGCCCTACGCCGAGCTGATCGACCACTACCGGGAGCGGTGGGCGCACTACGGGCACGACCCGGCCGAAGCCCTGGTCGGAGCGGGCACCGCGGGTTACTACGCCGCGAAGACCTCGCAGGAGGCCATCGAGACGTACCGGCCGATCTTCGAGGCCCGCCAGGAGACCTTCAAGCGGTACGGTGCCCCGCTCGTCTTCCACTCGCTGGAGGACGCCATCGAGCGCAGCTCCATCCTGGTCGGGAGCCCGCAGCAGATCATCGACAAGGTGCACCGCTACCACGACCGGTTCGGGCACGAGGTGATGCACCTGCACGCGGACGCCGACGGGCTGACGGACGCGCAGCACCGCTCGGCGCTGGAGCTGTTCCAGTCGGACATCGCTCCCGTGCTGCGCAAGGAGATACCCAGCAGGCCGTTCCCGGGAGGTTCCTCATGACGGTCCCCCTGTCCATCCTCGACCTGGCGCCGATCCCCTCCGGCGGGACCGCCCGGGACGCCATCCGCAACACCGTCGACCTGGCGCGGCGGGCCGAGTCCTTCGGCTACCGCCGGTACTGGCTGGCCGAGCACCACTTCGCGGCCGGCGTGGCCAGCTCGGCGCCCGCCGTGCTCATCGGGCTGGTCGCCGCGGCGACCAGCCGGATCCGGGTCGGCTCGGGGGCGGTGCAGCTCGGCCACCAGACGCCGCTGGCGGTGGTGGAGCAGTTCGGCCTCCTGGACGCGGCCCATCCGGGGCGCATCGACCTGGGTCTCGGCCGCTCCGGCCAGCGCCGCGCCGAGCTCGCCCGCCCCTCGGAACGTCCCCCGGAGCCTCCTCCTTCCGAGGCGAGGGTGGTGGACGGGCTGCTCATCCCGCCCCCGTTCGACTTCTCCGCGCTGATCAGGGCGGCGCCGCACCTCGCCGTCCAGGCCTCCCTCCTCCAGCAGCCCGGCGCCGAGACGCCGGACTTCGCCGACCAGCTCGACGACGTCCAGGCGTTCCTGGCCGGCACCTACACCTCCGCCGACGGGCGGAGCGCCCATGCGATCCCGGGCGAGGGTGCGGACGTCGAGGTGTGGATCCTGGGCAGCAGCGGCGGCCAGAGCGCGCAGGTGGCGGGGGAGCGGGGCCTGCCGTTCGCGGCCAACTACCACGTCAGCCCGGCCAGTGTCCTGGAGGCGGTGGAGGCGTACCGGGAGGCGTTCAAGCCGTCCGATGTCCTGGAGGAGCCGTACGTGATCGTGTCCGCCGACGTCGTCGTGGCGCGGGACGCGGCCACGGCGCGGGAGCTGGCCAAGCCCTACGGCCTGTGGGTGCGCAGCATCCGCACCGGGCAGGGCGCGATGCCGTACCCCACTCCGGAGGAGGCCGACGCCCACGTGTGGAGCGAGGAGGACAGGAAGCTGGTGGCCGACCGCCTCGACACCCAGTTCGTCGGCGACCCGGAGGCGGTGGCGGACGGGCTGCGGGTGCTCCAGCGGGTCACCGGGGCCGACGAGCTGCTGATCACCACCATCACGCACGGCCACGCCGACCGCGTCCGCTCGTATGAGCTGCTCGCGGACGCCTGGGGGTAATTCATGTATGTCCAGTAGGAAAAGTTGACTTTAGGGACCGGGGAACGTAGTTTCGTAGGCATGGGCCTTTACCTGACCCGGCGCCCGCACGTGGACTTCGGCCACGTCGCCAGCGCGCAGTGTCGCTGATCACGTACCGCTGAACCCCCCTCTCTCCCCTTCAGAGGAAACAACGTGATCAAGACCAGACATGCCCTCCTGGCCGCCTTGATGTCCGCCGTCCTGGCGGCCTGCGGCACGGCCCAGGCGAACCCCCAACAAGAGGTGAAGGTGCTGCGCTACCAGGGCAGCGCCGGCAACGTCACCTTCCCCGAGCTGGCCGAGGAGCTCGGCTATCTCGGCGACGTCAAGCTCAAGTGGGTCGGCAACACCACCTCCGGCCCCCAGGACATCCAGTCGGCCGCGACCGGGCAGACCGACTTCGGCGGCGCCTTCAACGGCGCCATCGTCAAGCTCAAGGCCGCCAAGGCGCCGATCAAGGCCGTGATCGGCTACTACGGCTCCGACCAGGCCACCTACAACGGCTACTACGTCAAAGAGGACAGCCCGATCAGGTCCGCCCGGGACCTGATCGGCAAGAAGATCGGCGTCAACACCCTCGGCGCCCACCACGAGGCCGTCATCAAGGAGTACCTCAAGCGCGAAGGGTTGACGCCCGAGGAGGTCAAGCAGGTCCAGCTCGTGGTGATCCCGCCGGTCAACACCGAGCAGGCCCTGCGCCAGGGGCAGCTCGACGTCGGCACCCTCGGCGGCGTGCTCAGGGACAAGGCGCTGGAGCGCGGCGGCCTGCGCCCCCTGTTCAAGGACGTGGACCTGTTCGGCCCGTTCACCGCCGGGTCCGTCGTGCTCCGCGAGGACTTCATCGCCGCCAACCCCCACACCGTCAAGACGTTCGTGACCGGCTTCGCGAAGGCCATCGAGTGGGCGCAAACCCACTCGCGCGAGGAGGTCGTCGCCAAGTTCCAGCAGATCATCGCCAAGCGCGGCCGCAACGAGAGCGCCGACGCCGTGCGGTTCTGGAAGAGCACCGGCATCGCCGCCAAGGGCGGTGTCATCGCCGACCAGGAGTTCAAGACCTGGACCGGCTGGCTGGAGCGCGAGGGCGAGATCAAGCCCGGCCAGGTCAAGGTCTCCGACCTCTACACCAACCAGTTCAACCCCTATGCCGGCGGGAGCGGGTCATGACCAAGATCAGCATCCGGAACGTGGCCAAGACGTTCCAGGTCAGGGACGCCGACCAGCCGTTCACCGCGCTGTCCGGCATCGACCTCGACGTGCGCGAGGGCGAGTTCCTCACGCTCGTCGGCCCCAGCGGCTGCGGCAAGTCCACCCTGCTCGACCTCATCGCCGGGCTGACCGCGCCGACGTCCGGGGAGATCCTCATCGACGGCGCGCAGGTGACCGGGCCCGGGCTCGACCGGGGCATCGTCTTCCAGCAGTACGCGCTGTTCCCCTGGCGCACGGCGCAGTCCAACGTCGAGTTCGGGCTGGAGGCCAAGGGCGTGCCCAGGAAGGAACGGGCGCGGCAGGCCCGCGAGCACCTCGCCCTCGTGGGGCTGGCCGGGTTCGAGGAGCGCTATCCGCACGAGCTGTCCGGCGGCATGCGCCAGCGGGTGGCCATCGCGCGCAGCCTCGCGTTCGACCCCGACGTGCTGCTGATGGACGAGCCGTTCGCCGCCCTGGACGCGCAGACCCGCGAGTCCCTCCAGGAGGAACTCGTGCACGTGTGGGAGCAGACCGGCAAGACCGTCGTGTTCATCACGCACGGCATCGACGAGGCCGTCTACCTCGGGCAGCGGGTCGCCGTCATGACCTCCCGGCCGGGGCGGATCAAGGAGGTCATCGACGTGCGCTTCGCCTCGCGCGAGGGAGATCTGCGGGCGGATCCGGCGTTCGGGGAATACCGGCACCGGGTGTGGGGGCTGCTGCGGGAAGAGGTCGCGGCGGCGCAGGTGCAGGAGCGGAAGGTGGCGACCAGTCGTGGCTGACCAGAAACTGCTCCCCGGCGACGTCCACCAGTACGACGAGGCCGCCCCGACCCCGGCTCCGACCCCGACCCCGGCTCCGACCCCGACCTCGGCTCCGACCCCGGCCTCGGCCCCGACCCCGGCCTCGACTCCGGCTCCGACCTCGGCTTTGGCCTTGACGGAGCCGTCGCGCCGGCGGCTTCTCGGCGGGCGGTGGCTCAGGCGGGCGGTCACGAACTCCACCGCCATCCTGCTTCTCCTCGCCGCCTGGGAGGTGCTGCCCAGGCTCGGCGTCGTCGACCCCGTCTTCGTCCCGCCGCTCTCGGAGAACCTCGTCGCCTGGTACGACCTCCTCGTCGGCGGCCAGCTCCCCGAGCACCTCGAGGCGTCCCTCGCCCGCTCGCTGTCCGGCTTCGGCCTGGCCATCGTGCTGGCGATCCCGCTCGGCCTGCTGATCGGCTGGTACAAACCGGTCGCCGACTTCCTCACCCCGCTGCTGGAGCTGTTCCGCAACACCTCTGCGGTGGCGCTGCTCCCGGTGTTCACGCTGATCCTGGGCATCGGGGAGACGACGAAGGTCACCTTCGTGCTGTACGCGTGCGCGTGGCCGATCCTGCTCAACACGATCAGCGGCGTGAAGACCGTCGAGCCGCTGCTCATCAAGTCGGCCAGGTCGATGGGCCTCGGCCCGGTCCGCCTGTTCCAGAAGGTGATCCTGCCCGCCGCCGTGCCCACCATCTTCACCGGGGTGCGGCTGGCGGGCGCGTACTCGATCCTCGTCCTGCTCTTCGCCGAGATGGTGGGCGCCAAGGCCGGACTCGGGTATCTCATCCTCGACACCCAGTCCAGCTTCCGCATCCCCGACATGTACGCGGGAATCATCACGATCTCCGTACTCGGCCTGCTGTTCAACCTGCTCCTGGTCGGCGTCGAGCGCCGCTTCTCCACCTGGAGGACCACTTGACGAGAAAGCTCCACCTGAACGCCTTCCTCATGGGCGTCGGCCACCACGAGGCGGCCTGGAGACACCCCCGAACCGAACCCGCCCGCCTCACCGACGTCCGCCACTACCAGGAGCTCGCCAGGATCGCCGAACGCGGCAAGCTCGACTCCGTCTTCCTCGCCGACGGCGTGGCCCTGCACGGCAACGTCCGGCACAACGCGCTCGGCGGCCTCGAACCCCTGACCCTGCTGTCGGCCCTGGCCGCCGTCACCGATCACATCGGCCTCATCGCCACCGTGTCGACGACGTACAACGAGCCCTTCCACGTGGCCCGCAAGTTCGCCTCGCTCGACCACATCAGCGGCGGCCGGGCCGGCTGGAACATCGTCACCTCCGCCGGCGAGGCCGAGGCCCGCAACTTCGGCATCGTCCGTCCCTCGCACGCCGACCGCTACGCCAGGGCCGGCGAGTTCCTGGAGGTCACGCGGAAGCTGTGGGACAGCTGGGAGGACGACGCGATCCTGGGTGACCGCGTCGCCGGCGACTACGCCGACACCGGCAAGATCCACCCGATCGAGCACGCGGGGGAGCACTTCTCGGTCAGCGGCCCCCTGAACACCTCCCGCTCACCCCAGGGCCACCCGCTCCTGGTCCAGGCCGGGTCCTCGGAGGACGGCAAGGACTTCGCCGCCCGCTACGCCGAGGCCGTCTTCACCGCCCAGCAGACCCTGCGGGAAGGGCAGGAGTTCTACGCCGACCTGAAGCGGCGGCTGGCCGCCTACGGGCGGCGGCACGAGGACGTGCTCATCCTGCCGGGCATCTCGCCGATCATCGGCTCGACCGAGCGCGAGGCGCTGCGGCTGGAGAAGGAACTGGAGGACCTGATCATCCCCGCGTACGGGCTGGCGCAGCTCTCCCACATGACCGGCATCGACCTCACCGAGGACGCGCTGGACGGCCCCCTGCCCGACGTGCCCGTGGAGACGGAGGGCGCGCAGAGCCGCCGCAAGCTCGTCGTGGACCTGGCCAGGCGCGAGAACCTCACGGTCAGGCAGCTCCTCAACCGCCTGGCGGGCGGCCGGGGCCACCGCGTGGTCGCGGGAACGCCGGAGCAGATCGCCGACCAGCTCCAGGAATGGTTCCTGGCCGGCGCGGCCGACGGGTTCAACGTCATGCCGCCGATCCTGCCCGGCGGCCTGAGCGACTTCGTCGACCACGTGGTGCCGGAGCTGCAGATCAGGGGCCTGTTCCGGTACGAGTACGAGGGGCGCACGCTCCGCGAGAACTACGGCCTGCCCAGACCCCCGTCCCGCTACGCCGCCGCCGGTCGGGCTGCTCGGCGCGAAGTGGCGGTGGCGCGATGAGCATCGTGACCCTCGTGGGCAACCCCCGGCCCGGCTCCCGCACCCTCTCGGTGGCCACCACCGCGGCCCAGGCCGTCGGCGACCGCCTGGGAGCCGCCTCGGAGGCGTACGAGGTCGTGGACCTGTCGGACCTCGCGCCCCACCTGCTCTCGCCCGTCGCACACCCCGAGGTGCGCGCGGCCCTGGAGCTGGTGACCGGCGCGAGCGCCGTCGTGGTGGCGAGCCCCACCTACAAGGGCACGTACACGGGGCTGCTGAAGTCGTTCCTCGACCGCCTGCCACCGGACGCGCTGGCGGGCACGTCGGCGCTGCCGCTCCTGGTCATGGGGGATCCCAAGCATTCGCTGGCGGTGGAGGTGCACCTGCGCCCGCTGCTGGTGGAACTGGGCGCCTTCGTGCCGACACCGGGACTGGCGGTGCTGGAGTCGCAGATTCCGGAGCTGGGAGAGGTGGTGGCGGGGTGGGCCGATCGTGTGGCGCCGCAGGTGACCGCTGTGCTCAAGGAAGGGGCGCTTTCGTGACGGAGACGGTGGCCGCCCGGGAGGCCCGCCGAGCCAGAGAGGCCCGCCAGGCCCGGGACGCCCGCCGCACCTCAGACCCCCGCCCTGTGCCCGACTCCCGCCCTGTGTCCGACTCCCGCCCTGTGTCCGACTCCCGCCCTGTGCCTGGCTCCCGCAATGGGCACGCGTCCGAGGCGCCGACGGTGCCTGCGACGCGCCCGGCCCCGGAGGAGCCGGAGAGGAGTGCGGTCGACCCCGACGGGTTCCGCCGGGCGCTCGCCGTACACGCCGCAGGGGTCGTCATCATCACCGCCCAGAACGACGGCATCCCCGTCGGGCTGACGGCGACATCCTTCTCCTCCGTCAGCCTCGACCCACCCCTGGTCTCGTTCTACGTCGACCAGTCCTCCACCACCTGGCCCTGGCTGCGCGACGCGGACCACTTCGCGGTCAACGTCCTGGCCAGCGACCAGGCCGAGCTGGCCGCCAGGTTCGCGCGCAAGGACATCGACCGGTTCGCCGAGCCCACCCGCTGGCGTCCGGGACCCCTGGGCGCGCCCCTGCTCCAGGACGTCTCCGCCCACCTCATCTGCCTCCCGCACGAGACCGTGGACGTCGGCGACCACACCCTGGTGGTCGGCCTGGTCGCCGAGGCCAGGGTGCACAGCCCGGGCCGTCCCCTCATCTACCACCAGGGCCGCTTCGGCCGCTTCATCGCCCACCCCTAGAGAAACGACTGAACGGCCGCCCGGCACATCGCCGGGCGGCCGTTCCATTTGCACCCACAGGGCCCGGACATGCGTATGGCCCTGGCCACATCATCGGGGCCAGGGCCATGCACAAGGAGCAGAGGTCAGGCGGCGATCGGGGAGTAGGCGGCCGCGTCGCCCTTCAGCACGACACTGGGCCGGCCGTCCACGCCCACCGGCACGTCACCGGCGATCGTGACCCGGTGCAGCCGCCTCGGACGGTCGCCGAAGTCGTGCACCACCCGGTGCTGCGTCGCCCGGTTGTCCCAGATGGCGACGTCGCCGGGTGCCCAGCGCCAGCGCACGGTGTTCTCGACCTCGGTGACGTGCTCCTGGATCAGCCGGATGAGCGAGGCGGACGTGTGCGCCGACAGCCCCACCAGCCGCTTGGCGAAGTCCCCGAGCAGGATCGAGCGTTCGCCGGTCTCCGGGTGCACCCGCACCACCGGGTGCTCGGTCTCGAACACCGTGGAGGCGAACACCTCGGCGCGTTCCCGCGCCCGTTCGGGATTGTCGGAGGTGGCGATGCGGACGTAGTCGTGCTGGTTGGTGTGCACGGCCTGCAGCCGGTCGAGCAGGTCCCGCAGCTCGGCGGGCAGGTGGTCGTACGCGGCCACGGTGTTGGTCCACAGCGTGTCGCCGCCGGCCGCCGGAACGGTGACGGCCCGCAGCACCGACGCCAGCGGCGGCCGGTCCACGAACGTCACATCCGTGTGCCAGCGATCCACCTTCTGGCCGTCGCGGTAGTCGAGGTCGAGGACGTGGTCGTTCCCGTCGAGCGAGGGGACGGTCGGGTGGGCGGCGGTCGGTTCGCCGAGCAGCCGGGCGAAGGCCACCTGGCTCTGCTCGTCGAGATGGTCTTGTCCGCGGAAGAAGACCACCTTGTGGCCGAGCAGCGCCAGGCGGATCTCCGCGACGACGTCGGCAGGCAGATCGCCGCCGAGCCGTACGCCGGAGATCTCCGCGCCTATCCGGCCGGCGACGGGGATGATGGACAGGGATGACATGGGATTTTTCCTTCCGTTAGAGGGGTTGCCTGCGTTCGGAAGGAAGGACAGAGCGCGCTGGCCACGCGGCAGAAGTCCACGTGACCCCGGATGGTCAGAGCCGTCGTCGTCACGCCATCAAACGTAGATCGCCCCACCTCTGAAGTCAATTGAATTGGTAGGGAATTAGGGTTTTTCTAGGTGCAGGTGACCGAGTACGTCATCGGGCCTGAGGCGACGACGTTGGGCAGCCTGGTCTCCATGTATCCGGTGACGGTCCTGCCCGTGGACTCGTCCACCATGAACTCGCGCTCGATGACCTTGGTCAGCGGATCACCCGGCGGGAAGGCCGCGCCGTCGAGCCAGGCGGCCAGGGTCTCGTCGAAGTACCACTGCGCGTACACCATCTGCTCCATCGGCGCCGACACCGTCACCTTGGCCCGGGCCTTCAAGGTGACCGGGCACTCGCCCCGGTAGGTCGCCGGGGTAATGGAGGCTTCGGTGACCGAGACCACGTGCGGGTATGAATCCGCGGGCGGCTTGCCACCGCAGTCGACCGCGTAGCCGATCGCCTCGCCGCGCGTGACCCTGCCGTTCGCGGTCACCTCCAGCCAGATCTTGCCGGTCTTGCTGATCCACTCGTCCCAGACCCGTTGCGGACGCAGTGCGGCGGCCTGGGTGAAGGTGTGGGTGAACGGCGCGGTGTAGCTGCCGTCGGCCCAGCGCCACCGGTAGCTGATCGTGAGCGGCAGCGACGCGGAGGGCGTCGGGGTGACCTGCGAGAGGATCGTGAACTGTTTGGACGTTCCCGGACAGGGCTGCGGGTTCCGGCTTTCGATGACCTGGGTTCCGGTGATCGTGACCGCGTCGCCGTCCCGGCAGGTGATCGTGAAGGCGGCAGGCTGGGTGGTGGTCGCGTTCGGGGTGAGGACGCGCAAGTACGCCGAGCCGCCGCTCACCTTCGACGGGTCCGTCACCTTCCAGGTGGTCTCCAGCACCGTGGTCAGGTCTCCTCCGAGCATGACCTCGCCGGGGATCGTCGTGCCGTCGCCGCGTACCCACTGGTAGGTGACCTTGGCCGGCTTGGTGACCGCGAGGTCGACGCGGAACACGAACTCCACCGGCCGTCCGCACGGCCCTTCGTACCGCGCGGGCGTCACCCGCGGGTTGGCGGCGGCGGCGACCGGGCCGGGCTCGGGCGGGTCGGTGCAGGTCACGCGGTAGGGGACCTGGGCGGAGTCCGTCACGCGGCCCTTGACGTCCAGGATCTCCAGCCGGCGGTGGCCGGAATGGCCGGTCAGGAACGTCCGGCGGGAGCTGACCGCCGTGCTCCGCGCGGTGAGCCACAGCCGCTCGACCGGCTCGGCGCCGCCGTCGCCGTCCACCCACCGGTACGCCACCGCCGCCGGCGTCCTCGACACCGTGATCCGCCCGTCGAACGTCACCGTGCGGCCGGGCGCCCGGCACGCTCCCCGGTACGGCGCGGGCGTGGCCAGCGTGACCCCGATGCGCGTTCTGTCTTCGGAAACGTCCTCCAGCCGCAGGGGGTCACACGACACCGTGAAGCGGGCCTTGGCCGAGGTCGCCTTCCGAGGGCTGAGCACCTGCAGCGCCTGCCACCCCGACGCGCTCGCCGCGAACATCTGCCGATCCCGTACGACCACCGCCCCGCCCTTGACCTGGGCCGTGCGGATCGGCCCCTTGGTGCCGTCGCCGCGCAGCCAGCGGTAGGTGACCCTGTTCGCGCCGCGCACCGCGACCTTGGCCGCGAACGCCGTGGTGGCCGGACACGAGCCCGCATATCGGGCAGGTGAGGCCGTCACCCTGCCCACTTTCACCGATGCGGCCGCAGCCTGCGCCGGCGCGGCGGTCAGGCCGCCTGCCAGCGCCAGGGCGGCGGCCAGCGCCGTCCATGCTTTACGCACCTCGATCTCCTCAATCTCCTCAAGATCGGACTGATCCCGGGAGTCTGGCGGGAGAGGGTTGTGCGGGACTTGGGCGAAACTTGAGGCCCGAGGAGTCAGGCGTGCTGCTCGCGCAGCCGATCGAGCATCGACTCTGCGGGCCTGCCCAGCACGTGGGCCAGATCCGGGCTCTGGAACTCCAGTGCCCCCGCCCGTACCTGCGCATTGAGCCAGCTCATCGGTCCCGGCCCGGCATCGGGCATCTCCCGGTACGGCACCCCCAGCACCTCGGCCGCCTCCCGGTAGGTCCACAACGGCCCGGTGAAGTCGTACGCCCGCCCCAGGTGCCCGTCCCCGGTCAGCACCTGAACGGCGGCCTCGGCCAGGTCGGACCTGAAAGCGGTGTTCAGCCCGCGCCCGCCGGTGCTGCCGGCGAGCTCGCCGCCGGAGACCTGCGGCACGAAGGCATCGCCGTAGTAGGGGTGGCGCAGCAGCGTGTACGGCAGGCCGCTGTCGAGGATGGCCCGTTCGGTGGCGTGATGGGCCTCGGTGGCGCCGGTGGCGACGGTGCCCGCTCCCAGCAGGCTCGTGTAGGCGATGGCGCCGACCCCGGCGTCGGCCGCCGCCGCGACCGCGTCCAGGTGCTGCTTGATCCTGCGCGCCGGGTCGAGTTCCGGCGACGAGATGAGCAGGAGCCGCGTGGCCCCCTCGAACGCCTCGCGCAGGCTGTCCGGCTCGTCGTAGTCGCCCCGCCGTACCCGGACGCCCTGCGAGGCCCGTACGGGATCGCGCACGACGGCCACCACATCGGGCTGACCGGACAACCGGTCGATGACCAGACGACCGAGCGCCCCGGACGCCCCGGTGACCACGATCATGGAACTCCCTCCGACGAAGATCGGCCAAGTCAACCGCCCACGACCCGCCGCCTGCCACCCATTTCCCACCCACCCCGGTCACCGGCCTACGCCCCACCCCGGTCACCGGCCTACGAGCCCACCATCCCGGCCCTCGGCCTGCCAGACCACCCACCCTGGTCACCGGCGCCGGCGGGCCCGCCCACCCTCGGTCGCCCGGCCTGCGGGCCCGACCGGCCACCCCCGGCTACCAGCCCGCGAACGGCCCTCTGGGATACTCCCGCGCATGACAACAGACGGGAGGCGGCCGGGGTTCGCGACGCACGGGATCGGGTCGGACCACCCGATGACGTGGACGCTGCGCCGCGCGGAGCCGACAGACGTCGAGGCGATCGCGGACCTGCGCGCGTCGGTCATGCGCCCGGACCTGCAGCGGCTGGGCCGCTTCGACGAGCACCGGGTCCGGCAGCGGTTCCGGGACGCCTTCTCCCCGGACTACACGTCGCTCATCTTGACGGACGGCGACTTCGCGGGTTGCGTGACATTCCGCCCGGGCGAGGATGCGTGGTGGTTCGAGCACTTCTACCTCGCCCAGGAACTCCAGGGCCGCGGCCTCGGCTCGGCCGTGCTGCGCGAACTGCTGGAGCGGTCCGACGCCGAAGGCCTGACCGTCCGGCTGAACGTCCTGCGGGGAAGCGCCGCGCAACGGTTGTACGAACGCCACGGGTTCACTGTGGAGACCGAGGACCCGGTCGACGTCTTCATGGTGCGGGAACCGGCGGCGAGCACGTCAGGAGGTGGGCCTCATGCATGAGTGCTGCGCCAGGAACGAGTCGGTGGCGATGTCGGTTTCCGTGATACGTCCGATCAGCGCCAAGGCGGAGCTGATGCTCTCCATTTCCTCCACACGATCGTCGAGGACGTCGTCATCGCTGATCTGGAAGCGCAGTCCGTCCATCAGGTGATCGAGCGCGTGCGGGTCGTCGCCGTACCGCTTCTCCGGCCAGGTCGGGTCGAATGAGACGAGTATGTGCCCGTCACGGGCGTAATCGAAATATGCGTTGCCGTTGATGTCCATGCGGAGGCCGAGAGCCTGCCGGCCACCTTCGGTGATGGAACGCAGGCACTCGCCGTCGGCATGCGCCGGCACGATGCCGATCCAGCCGTTGGCCTCGGCAACCCAGGTGGATCCGTCGTCGATGTTGTGATCGAGGATCTCGCTCAGGTGGCACGGGGTACGGGTGGCGAGGTCCAGGCACCAGTCCAGGGCGAGTGCGTCGAGGTCCGCGCCCTTGACCCACATGGCGCTGAATCCCAGCGCCCACAGGTCCATCTCGCCATCGAGCCCTTCGGTGAAGATGGTCGAGACCAGAAGGTCGTGCAGGTAGGTCGGTGACTGCATGGCTGCCTCTCGGAGGAGGGGTGCTGGGTTGCGGGGTGCCTTGCTTGATTCTTACGAAGAAGCCGCTGGAGGGCCTGCGCTCATCAATGCCGTTCGCGGGCTCCGCCGTGCACTCGAGTAACGACGTCCGTCCGACGCGTCAGGGTGACCCACCCCGGCGAGCCCGATGGGACAGGGACTGGCGCGGCTGGGCTCAGGCAATTTTCCGAACGTGCGACGCCTCCGCAGAGAGCGGCGCGCCGTCTCGGCTGAGCGGGTGGAGTTCGGGAAGCTCCCGCCCTTGGTCGTCGACGAGAACGGAGTGCGACTCGTCCGGGGCGAAGGCGTGGCGCTCGCCCCATTGGCGGAGGGCGACGACGGCCGTGAAGAGGTCCAGCCCGGCTTCGGTGAGCCGGTACGTGTGCCGTCTGCCGTCGGCCGCGGCGCTCTTGTCAAGGATGCCGTGCTCGACCAGTTTGCGGAGCCGGTCGGTGAGGATGTTGCGGGCGATCCCCAGCCGTTGAAGGAACTCGGTGAAGGTCGTCGCCCCGTCCATCGCGTCGCGGATGATCAGCAGGCTCCACCGGTCGCCTATCAGGTCGACGGTCCGTGCGACCGGGCAGGCCGGGTCGGTCCAAACGCTTCCTGCGGCGAGTGCGACGTCCACCGGCCCCCTCCAAGATGAGTTGCAATATGAAACCAGTATGCCCTAGCTTCAGATGAGTTGCATTTTGCAACTTACTGGAGGGTGATATGTCGTCAGGATTGACCGGGAGGCAGCGGGCCGTGCTCGCGCTGGTGTGCGCGGTGGCGGTGTCGACCATCTACGGCATCCAGCCGGTCATCGAGGCCGCGGGCCAGGACCTCGGGCTGGGGGAAGGAGCGTTGGGGTGGCTGGTCGCCGCCGGCCAGATCGGCTATCTCGCGGGGCTGGTGCTGCTGGTCCCGCTCGGTGACCTGTTCGACCGCCGCAGACTCATCACGGTGCACCTGCTGCTCACAGCAGTAGGTGCGGGGGTGGCCGCCGCCGCACCCAGTGGTGTCGTCGCGATCGCGGGCCTGGCCCTGGCCGGACTGTTCGCCGTGGTCGTCCAGATCACGGTGGCCTACGTCGCCGCCGTCTCACCGGCCGGCGAGCGCGGCCGCAACATCGGAGCGGTCACCTCGGGCGTGGTCATCGGGATCCTCGGCGTACGGGTGGTCGCGGGCACGCTGGGCGAGCTGGCCGACTGGCGCATGGTCTACCTCGTGATCGCCGGACTCTGCGGGATGCTCGCGCTCGCCGCCCGATTCACCCTCGAGGCCGACATCCGCCGCCCCCGAGCCCGGTACGGGCAACTGCTGTCATCGCTGGGTCGTCTGGTCGTCGGCGACCGGCTCTTCCTCAGCCGGGGACTGGTCGCGTTCTTCCTGTTCGCCTCCTTCGGCACGCTGTGGAGCGGGCTGGCGCTCCCGCTCGGCGCCGCGCCGTGGCACTTGGGCACTACCGAGATCGGACTGTTCGGACTCGCCGGTCTCACCGGGGCACTGGGCGCGGCCCGGGCCGGCCGATGGGCCGACCGGGGGCTGGCGTCCTCGGTCACCGGCTGGTCGCTGGCCCTGCTCACGGCCTCGTGGCTGCTGATCGCCCAAGCGGGGTCGTCGCTGTGGCCGCTGATCGTCGGCGTCATCGTCCTGGACTTCGCCGTGCAAGCCGTTCACGTCAGCAGCCAGCACCTGCTCACCAACGCCCGCCCCGACCAGAGCAGCAGCGTCATCGGCGCCTACATGGCCTTCTACTCCCTCGGCTCCGCGCTCGGTGCGATCACCACCACCTGGGCCTACAGCGCCGCCGGATGGCCGGCCGCCAGCCTGCTCGGCGCGGCCTACGCCGCACTCGGACTCCTCGTCGCCACCTCGACCCGGCGCTTCACCGCTCTACCGCCGGCGCAGCAACCACGTGCGTCCGTATCGGACACGTCCCGCTGACACTCGATGGCGCGTTCGCCTCTCGGGTCTTCCCGCGCCCGCCGGCGTCACCTGAGGGAAGTGTCACATGACAGTTATCACAGGGGTTCGTGTTAGTTGTTTCTACCGGCGAAGGGGCCCGGCGGGCGAGGCTTGACCTGCAACAAGGGGCAGCGAGCAGTCCAGATGCCCGCTGCCACTCCCATCGGATCTCGGCTGCGAGCCGAGGCGGAAGGAGAGTGGGCCCGATGGCCGAAAGCCTCTACATTCTCGGTGACGAGGACCGCAAGAAGTTCGCCAGGCTGATCGCCGCCGCGTGGTCGGAGGACGACGTGAAGAGCCGTTACGGCCGCGAGCCTCGCCTGATGCTGGCCGAGTACGGCATCGCGTACCCGGAGGGTGTGGCCACGCCGCCGCTGCCCCCGAAGCCCGCCGGTCAGTTCAGCATCGAGGAGCTCGAGGTCGCGGCCGGCACCGAGGCCCCGGCCGACGGCTGCTTCGGCTCCGCCAGCTCGGTCAGCTGCTTCACCGGCTGCGTCGCCACCGCCTCCACCTTCGGCTGCGCGGGCGTGGCGGAGACACCGACTACGTGGACCTGTACCAGATCCACCGGTGGGACGACGAGACGCCCATCGAGGAGACCATGGAGGCGCTGCACG
>NZ_JBSGFQ010000088.1:0-56946 GCF_053603495.1 Nonomuraea sp. NPDC004186
GGCGCGGACCCCGAGCGCGGCGCGTTCCTGTCGCCGCTGCTCCTGCGCGTGGACGACACCGTCCATCCGGAGCCGCACGAGATCGAGGCCTTCGGCGGCCCGCTCGCCAGGCCCACGTCCTCGGGCGTGACCTCGTTCCTGCGGGCCTGGAGAAATGCCCCGAGTTCCCGGTTCATGGGTACAAGTCTGCCCGTGGATCGCCCTGCCGGGACACGCCGAACCTGCCACTCCGAGTACCTGGATAGCCGGAATCACGGCGGGCATGCTGACCTCATGTGCCATTCCACCGACAGCAGGCCGCCCGCACCGCCGATCCAGGGCGAGGTGGCCTCTCACGAGCAGATAGAGCTGACGGCCGCCGACGGCAACCGGCTGCTCGCCTACCGGGCCGAGCCCGCCGAGCCGAACGGCCGCAGCGTGGTGATCCTGCCCGACGTGCGCGGGCTGCACCCGTACTACCGCGACCTCGCGGTGCGCTTCGCCGAGGCGGGATTCCGCACGATCGCGATCGACTACTTCGGCCGCACGGCGGGTCTCGGCGAGCGGGACGACGACTTCGACTTCATGAAGCACGTCGGGCAGCTCAAGGCCGAGCATGTCAGGGCCGACGCCAGGGCGGCCACCGAGCAGCTCGACGGCCCGGTCTTCACGGTCGGCTTCTGCATGGGCGGCGCCCACTCGTGGCGGCAGGCGTACGAGGGGAACGGCCTGGCGGGCGGCATCGGCTTCTACGGCGCGCTGCGCGCCATCGAGGAGCCGGCGACCGGGCCCGGCGCGCCCCTCCTGATGCTGCTCGCGGGCGCGGACACGGCGACCACGCCCGAGCAGTTCGAGACGTTCGAGGCGGCGCTCGACCGGGTGGGCACGGAGCACGAGAAGGTCGTCTACGAGGGCGCGCCGCACTCGTACTTCGACCGCACGTACGCCGAGTGGGAGGACGCGTGCCAGGACTCCTGGCGCCGCATCCTGTCGTTCACCGAGCGCCACTCAGCCTAGGTAGGCGGCCCTGACGACCGGATCCTCCCGGATCTCGCCCGGCGCGCCGGCGGCGATCACCTTGCCGAGGTCCAGCACGACGATCCGGTCGCAGGTGTCCATGACGAAGCCCATGTCGTGCTCGACCAGCAGCACGGTCGTGTCCAGGGCCTTGACGACCTCTCCGAGGCGTGCGGTCTGGGAGGCGTCCAGGCCCGAGGTGGGCTCGTCCAGCAGCAGGAGGCGGGGCCGGTCGGCCAGGGCCCTGGCCAGCTCGACGAGCCGGCGCTGCCCGACGGGGAGCGCGGCGGCGTACGCGTCGCGCAGCGGGGTGAGCCCGCACAGCTCCAGCACCTCGGCCACGCGCTCGCCGCGTTCCCGCTCCAGCCGCCGGCGGGCGGGCCAACCCACCAGGTCGGCGGCGAGCCCGCCACCGCCGCCGTGCCAGTCGAGCGCGGCCAGCACGTTGCCGGCCACGGTGAGCCGGCCGAAGACCTGGGTCCGCTGGAACGTGCGCCGCACCCCGGCCCTGGCCCGCCTGACCGGGGACACCCCGGTCAGGTCCCGGCCCGTCACGCTGACCCGGCCCTCGCTCGGCCGGCGCAGCCCCGACACCACGTCGAACAGCGTCGTCTTCCCGGCCCCGTTCGGCCCGATCACGCCGCACACCTGACCCGCCGCGACCTCGAACGACACCTGGTCCAGCGCCCTGACCCCGCCGAACGCCACCGACACGCCCTCCACGGCCAGCATGTTCACCGCACCCCCAGGTAGGCGGCGGTCAGCCGCTCGCTGTCCACTTCCGAGCGCGGCCCTGCCCACGTGACGCGCCCCAGCCGCATGAACGCCACCCGGTCGGCGAGGGCCAGCGCCTCCGTGGCCTTCTCCTCGACCAGCAGCAGCGCCACGCCACGAGAACGCAGCTCGGCGAACACGTCGAACACCTGCCGCACCATCATGGGCGCCAGCCCCAGCGACGGCTCGTCGGCGATGAGCACCCGTGGCGGCCGCACCAGCGCGGGCGCGAGCGTGAGCAGTTGCTGCTCGCCACCGGACAGGGCGCCGGCGAGCACGGTACGGCGCTCGGCGAGCTGCGGAAGGCGCTCGTAGACGGGGCCCGGGTCGGGCAGCCAGGTCCGCAGGTTCTCCTCCACCGTGAGCCCGGGGAACACGCCCCGGCCCTCGGGCGCGAGCAGGATGCCCGCGCGGGCCCTGCGGTGCGCGGGCCAGGCGGTGACGTCCTCGCCGTCCAGCAGGATCCGGCCGCTGGTGACGGCCAGGTCGCCGGCGGCCACCGCGCAGGCCGTGGACTTGCCCGCCCCGTTGGCGCCGAGCAGCGCGACCACCTCGCCGGGCCGGACGGCCAGGTCCACGCCGCGCAGCACCGTGCTGTCCGCGTAACCGGCGACCACGCCCTCCAGCCTGAACAGCGGCCCTTCCACCTGCACGGGCGGCGGCGCCGGGACAGGCTCCGCCGGGGTGCGGCGGCGGTGGCGGAGCCCGGCGAGCTGGGTGAGCACCCCGTCGGGGTGCTTGGCCAGGATCACGCCGCCGGCCCCGAACAGGATGGCCCCGACGTGCGCGGACACGCCCCAGGTGGCGAGCAGTTCGGGCACGGCCACCGCGATCAGGCCGCCGAGCACCGCGCCGCCGATACGACGCACGCCTTGGAGCACGACCACGGCCAGCCACACGAACCCGGAGAACGCCGGCAGGTCGGTGGCGGTGATCGAGCCCTTGGAGACGGCGAACAGCACCCCGCCCAGCCCGGCGATCGCCGACGCCAGCGCGAACAGCATGATCTTGGTACGGGGCGCCGACAGCCCGGACGTCGTCGCGGCGGCGGGGGCCGACCTGACCGCGAGGATCGCCCGCCCGGAGGCCGACCTTTCGAGGTTCCGTACGAGCAGGGCGACCGCCCCGATCAGCACGAGCAGCACCACCACCCGCACCCGGGGATCCGAGGTGTCCGCGAAGCCGAGCCCCAGCGCGGGCACCGGCCACCCGATGGTCCCGTTGCTGAACGCGTCCACCTGGAACAGCACCTGGTCGGCCAGCAGCGCCATGGCCAGCGTGGCCAGCGTCAGCACCCGCCCGCCCAGCCGCAGCGCGGGCAGCGCCACCAGCATCCCCACGGCGGCGGCCGCCAGCACGCCCAGCACGATCGCCACGAAGAACGGCAGCCCGGACGAGAACGCCCATCCGCAGGTCAGCGCCGCCATCGAGGCGAAGGCGGCCTGGGCCAGGTTGACCATGCCGCCGATGCCGGTCACCACCACGAACGAGCAGAAGATCAGCGCCAGCACCAGCCCCTGCGCGGCCACTCCCACGTAGTACTCGGACGCGAGGAAGGTGAACCCGAGCAGCGCGGCCAGGGCGAGCGCCCACGGCATCCTGCGGCGCCACGGCGGCAGCCCCGCCAGGTGGTCGGGCGGGGGCGCGTCCTCGGCCGCGCTGCCCGCGACCCGCTCGCGCGACCTGTTCAGCAGGACGAGCCCGGCGAACAGCAGGATCACCGGCACGGCCGTGCGCAGCCCGGTGACCTCTTCGAGGAAGTCGGTGTATCCGGCGACCAGGTTCTGGACCACGCCGAGCGCGAGCCCGGCCGCGAACGTCCACGGGATCGAGCGCAGCCGCCCGAACACCGCCGCCGTCGCCGAGGCGAACAGCAGCACCGTGTACGCCGTCGCGTCCAGCCCCAGCACGGACACGGCCAGCACGCCGGCGAGCCCGGCGAGTCCCGAGCCGAGCATCCAGGCCAGCGCCGAGGTGGCGTCCGCGTCGATGCCCCGGAGCGTGGCCAGGCGGCGCCGGTCCACGGCGGCCCGCATGCGCAGCCCGTACGGGGAGTGCCGCATGAACGCCCACAGCCCGGCCGCCGCCACCGCCGAGAAGCCGAACGTGATGAGCTGGTCGGTGTCCAGCCGGGCCCCGAGCACCTCGAAGGAGAGCGCCGGATGCGGGCCGACGCCGCGCGGCAGCGAGGTCGCGTCCGCGCTCGGCAGCCCGGCCAGGTCCACGACCAGCAGGCCCAGCGCGGGCAGCGCGATCGTCAGGCCGATCGTGGCGACGATCTGCGCGGTCTCGCCCGCCTGCGCGAGCCCGCCGAACATGGTCCTGTGCAGCACGTATCCGAGCGCGGGCGCGAACAGCGCCACCGACACCAGGGCCGACAGCCACGCGGGCAGCCCGGCCGCCTGGTTGAGCTCGTAGAACAGCAGGGCGGACAGGAATCCGACGGCGCCGTGGGCGAAGTTGAACACCCCGGTCGCCGCGTACGACAGCGTCAGGCCCGACCCCATGACGGCGAAGATCGCCCCGGTGACCAGGCCGCTGAGCACGTATCCCAGGATCATTTGAGCGGCACGTTGTCGAAGCACTTCATGCTCTTGGCCACCTGGAAGGCGCCTTTCTCCAGCTTGACCAGCGCGCCGCAGCCGTTCGGCTCGCTGTGGTCCTTGGGGTACTGGATCCTGCCGAACCCGGCGTTCTCGTAGAGGTAGTCGCCGTTGCCGACGGCCAGGAACTTCTCGCGGGTGAGGTCCTTGCCGGCCTTGCCGAGCATGTCGAGGAAGATGTCGGCGGCCCAGTAGCCGATCGCCATGTGCTGGGTGGGCACGGCGCCCGGCGCGACCTTCTCGACGTCCTGCTTGAACCGGGCGATCTCGGGGGCGGTGGACTCGAACGGCTCGAACATCGGCGCCGCGATCACGCCCTCCAGGGCCTGCGCGCTGGCCTGGTCCTTGAGGATGGCGGCGTCGTAGCTGGTCGCGTCGGTGAGCACGCCCTTGTAGCCGGCCCGCTTGAGCGCCGAATAGAGGCCGACGTTGAACTTGGTGCCCGCGATCACGGAGACCACGACGTCGGGGGCCTTGCCGCCGTTCGAGGTCATGATCTTGTTGACGTACGGGAGCCAGTCAGGGGGTGGCGCTGCGGCCGGGAGGCCGGAGTTCACGCCGACCAGCTTGAATCCGGCGGCGGTGAACGACTGGGAGATGGTGGTGCCGCCGTACTTGCTGCCGCTGGAGTCGGAGGTCTGGACGTACACGCTCTTGCCCTGGGCGCCGCCGAGCAGGTCGGCCAGTTGCCTGCCCCACCACGTCTGGGAGCCCGCCCCCTGCTTGGGCGCCAGGCAGCCGTTGTAGCCGAATCCGGTCTTCGTGCCGCACCACTGCGGGCCCGTCGCCCAGCCGAACCAGGGCACGCCCTGCTGCTCCAGGAAGGCGGCGCCGCCGAAGTTCGGGGCGTGCACGGGGACGAGGGCGAAGACCTGGTCCTTCTGCACGAGCTTCTTGGCGGCCGCGTCTCCCTTGGCCGCGTCCTGGCCGTCGTCCTCCGCCCCGATGAACTCGATCTTCCGCCCGTTCACGCCGCCCTCGGCGTTGGCCCGCTCGAACCTGGCCTTCGCCCCGATCTCGGCGTCCTTGGTCGAGTAGCCGCTGGCGCTCGTCTTGGTCAGCACGCCTCCGACCTTGACCGTCGTGTCGGTCACGCCGGGCGCCGCCGAGCCGACCGGGCTCTTCTGCTGGGCCGCGCACCCGGAGACGAGCAGCGTTGTTACCGTGAGTGCCGCCGCGACCCGCCGTACCATCCTGGCCTCCCGCGATTTGGCCTAGCGCTCGCTTGGTTTTGCGCCGAGCGTAAATTCGCCCAGGGAGAGTGTCAACCGGGGGGTGACCGAGCAACCGCTTGCTCGCAATCGCGAGACCGGGTTACCGTGTGGCGCATGCTGATGCGCGCGGCCGTCCTGACCGGCTTCCACGCCCCCATGGAGATCCGCGAGGTGGAGATCGCCGATCCGGGTCCGGGCGAGGTCCGCGTGCGGATCAAGGCGTCGGGCGTGTGCGGCTCCGATCTCAAGGCCATCGACGGCAAGAGCCCGGTGGTCGGCAAACTGCCGTTCATCCTCGGGCACGAGAGCGCCGGAGTGGTGGAGAGCGTCGGCGCGGGCGTCACCGGCGTCCGGCCCGGCGACCACGTCATCGTCTCGATGAACGGCCCCTGCGGGCGGTGCCGCCACTGCGGGGCGGGCCGGTTCCACCTGTGCTCGGGCCCTGCCAGGCTGCAGACGATCATGGGTGGCGCGCCCAGGATCACCCTGGACGGGCAGGAGACGCGCCGGTTCATCGGCATCGGCTCGTTCGCCGAGTACGCGGTCGTCGCCGAGGCCATGTGCGTGAAAATCGCGAAAAACGCGCCTCTGGATGCCATGTGCCTGCTGGCCTGCGGGGTCGTCACCGGCGTCGGCGCGGTCATGAACGTCGCCGAGGTCCCGCCCGGCGCGGGCGTCCTCGTCGTCGGCTGCGGCGGCGTCGGCCTCAACGTCATCCAGGGTGCGGTGCTGGCGGGCGCCACCACGATCATCGCCGCCGACGTGGCCGAGCAGAAGCTCAAGCTGGCCGGGCGCTTCGGCGCCACCCACACGATCGTGGCCGACGACCTGCCACGGCAGGTGGACGAGCTGGTGAAGGGCGGCGTCGACTACGCCTTCGACGCGACAGGCGCACCCGGCGTCCTGTCCAAGGCCTTCGCCGCGACCCGGTCCGGCGGCACCACGGTCATGGTCGGCAGCCCGCCCCAGGGCCAGGCCGTGGAGGTGGACCCCGGCCTGCTGTTCGCCTCCCGCCGCCTCATGGGCACCCAGGGCGGCGACGCCGCGCCCCACCGCGACCTGCCCATGCTGGCCGAGCAGTACCTGCGGGGCCGCCTCGACCTCGACGGCCTCATCTCCGAACGCCTGCCGCTCGACCGGATCAACGACGCCGTGGCGCACGTACGGGAGGGCTCGGTGGCGCGTACCGTCATCACCTTCTGAAATACGAACACCCGGCGTCACCGCACTCTTACCCTGTGTGTCATGACGGAGAGAAGACTCAGGGTGCGCGTCCGGCGGGCCGCCATGGCCACGGTTCTGACGGCCCTGGCCATGACCGGCCCGGAGCCCGCCGGCGCCAAGGGCGTGTACGACTTCGGCACCGACGGCGTGGTCATCTGGAGCGACCCGCGAAGGGACGCCGTACTCGTCGGCTTCGGCTATCCGGGCCAGGGTTTCGAGTCGGACCGGTCGGAGGAGCACGGCTTCTTCCAGTGCGACGACTACTTCGACAGCATCCTGTGGCACCACGGCCGCAACACGGCCACCGGCATCGTCGGCTGGGTCCCCGCCTGCAACCTCGCCGACGCCGACTAGACCCCCAGCTTGACCGGCTCGGGCCGCTCGGGCGCGGGCCGCTCCTCCTCCTCGTGACCCTCCACCGAGAGGTTCGGCAGGAGGCGGTCCAGCCAGCGCGGGCACCACCAGTTGAGCCGCCCGAGCAGGACCATCGTCGCCGGCACCAGGAACCCCCTGATGATCGTGGCGTCCACCGCGATGGCCACCGCCAGCCCCACCCCGAACGTCTTCACCATCGGGTCCGGGTACGCGATGAACGCCACGAACACGGCCACCATGATCAGCGCCGCCGACGTGATGACCCGGCCCGTCGAGCCGAGCCCCTCCGCCACCGCCCGCGTGTTGTCCCCGTGCCGCAGGTACGCCTGCCGCACCGCCGTCAGCAGGAACACCTCGTAGTCCATCGACAGCCCGAACAGCACCGCGAACAGCATCAGCGGCACGAAGCTCTCGATCGGCACCGAGAAGAAGACCGTCTCCAGGTACGAGGAGCTGGCCGGGGCGTCCATGCCCACGAGGCGGCTGCCCAGGCCGATCGAGAACACCAGGGCGAGCGCGCCGAAGGCGGCGCCGAGCGAGATCAGGTTCATCACCGCGGCCTTCACCGCGACGACGGGCGCGCGGAAGGCGAACAGCAGGAGCAGGGCGCTCAGCAGCACCACCACGCCGATCACCAGCGGGGTGCGCTCGGACATCCGGGTGCCCGCGTCGGTCATGGCCGCCACCTTGCCGCCGACGTGCACGCTCACCCCGGGCGGCGCGATGGCCCTGATGTCCTTGACCACGTCGGACGCCCGCGGGTCGCTGGGCTTGTACTCGGTGACGACCTGGAGCATGACCGAGCGGCCCGAGGAGTTGACCTTGGGGGTGGCCACGTGCGCGACGCCGTCGACGTCGCCGACCTCGCGGGCGAGCTGGTCGACGACCGGGTCCTTCTGGTCGGCCACCTTGGCGGGCAGTTCGGCGACCACGAGCAGCGGACCGTTGATCCCGTCGCCGAAGCCGGCGGCCATCAGCTCGTAGGCCCGCCTGGGCTCCGAGCCCTTGGTGCCGTACCCGTCGTCGAGCGGCCCGAGCTTCAAGGCCAGCGCCGGCGCGGCCAGCAGGCCCAGCGCCAGCACGCTGCCGAACAGCACCTGCCACGGCCGGCGCGCCACCCAGGACCCCAGGCCGGCCCATCCGGACCCGGACGAACCGCCGCCGCGCAGGAACGGCACCTTGAGCGCGTTGATCCGGTGGCCGAGCACCCCGAGCAGGGCGGGGACGAGGGTGACCGAGGTCAGCACGGCGGTGACGACCGAGATGCCGGTGACCCAGCCGAGCGTCGCCAGCAGCGGGAACCCGCCCAGCATGAGCGCGCTCAGCGCGATGATCACCGTGCCGCCCGCGAACACCACGGCCCCGCCCGAACTCGCCACGGTCCGCCGTACGGACTCCACCACCGGCACCCCGTCGGCCAGCAGCCGCCGGTGCCTGGACAGCAGGAACAGCGCGTAGTCGATGCCCACGCCCAGCCCGATCATCGTGGCCATGATGCCCGCCTGCTTGGGCATGTCCAGCACGTGCCCGAGCAGCCCGATCACGCCGAGCCCCGTGGCGACGCTGACCAGGGCCGTGAAGATCGGCACCAGCGCGGCCGCCAGCGTCCCGAACGCGAACACCAGCACCAGCAGCGCGCACACCACGCCGATGATCTCGCTGGGCCCGGTCTTGATGTCCTTGTCGGCGGGGGTGGAGCTGTCGGCCGCCACCACCTCGATCCCGGCGGCCCGCGCCGGGTCGGCCGCCTTCGACAGCGCCCGCGTGTTCTCGGCGACCTTGGTGCCGTCGTGGCCCTGCAGGCGGATGGCGATGAGCCCGATCTGCAGGCTGGCGGAGATGCCGCCGCGCCTGAACGGGGTGTCCACCCCGACGACGTGCGGCATCGTGCGCAGGCTCGCCAGGACGTCTTCGACGGCCTTCTTGCGCGACTTCTCGACGAGCGGCCCGCCCGCGGAGTAGAGGACGAGTTGCACCGTCCCGCCGGTGTCGTACCCCGGCCCGAAGCCGGTCTTCATCAGGTCGTGCGCCCGCTGCGCGTCGGTGCCGGGAATCGTCGCGTCGTTGCTGACCGGGCTGCCGAGCACGAGGCTCCCGCCCATCAGCGCGACCGCCACGACCACCCACAACGCCAGCACCAACCGCCCGTGCCGCGCGCACCAGCCGCCCAGCCGCCCAAGAAACCGCGTCATCGCCCAAGTCCCTCTCGACGGCCGTCCTGTACGGTCGTACAGGACTACGATAAAGCAGGAAATATCCGGAGGGGATGCATCGCATGGAAATGAGATGATGACCACACCCGACGACACCCGGACCCGGATCCTGGCCGCGGCCAGAGAGCTGTTCGCCGAACGCGGTTACGCGGGCACCTCGCTGGCCGACATCGCCGCGGCCGTGGGCCTGACCAAGACCGCCGTCGCCTACCACTTCCACCCGAAGGACCGCCTGGCCTCCGAGTTACTCGCCCCGGCGGGGGACGACATGCTGGCGCTGCTCGGGACCGACTTCCCGAACAGGGAGGCGTTCGTCGACGCGCTGGTGACCTTCGCGGTGCGCTACCGCTCGGTGATCCGCCTGTTCATGGAGGACCTGGCCGCCGAGGACCCCGGCGCGCCGGAGTCGGAGCGCGCGACGGTCAGGACGTTCAGGGACGAGATCTTCGGCAGGCTCGTGGGCGACGACCCCGACCCGGAGACCAGACTGAAGAGCTGGGCCCTGCTCGGCGCGCTGCAGTGGGGCGCGGTCAGGACCATGGACCTGCCGGAGGAGCAGGTCCGCGAGGTGCTGCTGGAGGCCTGCCGGGCTTTCTAGAGACCCAGCACCTCCCGTTCGACGCGGTCGAGCGCGAGGCGTACGGCGCCCAGCGCCACACCCTCGTCCCCGAACGTGGAGGCCACCACCTCCGGCACGCTCACGCACAGCTCGGCCAGGTGCCGGCGGAGCGGTTCGAGCAGCACGTCGCCGGCCTGCGAGTGACCGCCGCCCAGCACCAGCAGGTCGGGGTCGATGGCCAGCGCGAGCGCCGAGGCGCCGATCGCGAGGTTCTCGGCGTAGCGGTCGACCCGCCGCGCCGCGTCGCGGTCGCCCGCCAGAGCCGCCTCGAACACCTCGGCCGCCTCGGCCGCCGAGGCGTCCTTGACCAGCTCGCGGGCCGCGTCCTCCCAGCCGACCTGGCGCAGCGTGCCGATCTCGCCGGCGGCGCCGTTGCGCCCCGGGTGCGGCCGCCCGCCGATGAGGATGCCCGCGCCCGCCCGGTGGCCGATGAGCACGTACACGACGTCGGAGGCGTGCTGCGCGCTGCCGCGCCAGTGCTCGGCGAGCGCGGCGAGGTTGGCGTCGTTGGCGGCCAGCCCCGTGCAGCCGAACCAGCGCCCGGCCAGCTCCGCCAGGTCCACGCCCGTCCAGCCGGGCAGCGTGATCGACAACGTCACCCGGCCGGTGCGGTCCACGATGCCCGGGGTGCCCGCCGCGACCGCCCACACCCGCGTGCGCGCGACGCCCGCGCCGTCCACGCACTTCAGTGCCGTACGCCGGGCCGCCTCCAGCCGCTCGTGGGCGGCGGCGTCGCCGGAGACGTCGGCCCGCTCCCAGGCGATCACCTCGCCGTTGAGATCGGCCAGCGCGGCCACGATCCCGTCGCCCCCGACCTCCACGCCCACCACGTGACCCGCGTCCGCGCGGAACCCGAACCGCCGCGCGGGCCGCCCCATCACGCCCTCGTCGGGCGGCACCTCCCTGACGTGGCCGCGCTCGCCCAGCTCGTCGAGCACCGCCTCCACCGTCTGCCTGGACAGCCCGGTGATGCGGCCGAGCCGGGTCAGCGTGGCCACACCCTCGCGGCGCAGGGCCCTGAGCGTGACCTGGGTGTTCACCTTGCGCAGCAGGGACGCGTCACCTGGGCGAAGCTCGGTCAACTTATGAGACCTTCCCTCATAACTCCCCCGCGACTCCCCATTGACGAGCACCAGCCAGGATCCTAGCATCGGCCCGACATACGTGAACTGGTTACATATATGGAGGCGAAATGGTCACACTCGCCATCGTCGGCGCGGGTTCGCGGGGTTCCTCCTATGCCCGCCACGCCACCGGGAGCGGCCGGGCGCGGGTGGTCGCGGTGGCCGATCCGCTGGAGGCCCGCCGGGCCAGGTTCCCGGAGGCCGAGGCGTACGCGGACTGGCGCGAGCTGGCCGCGCTCCCCCGCCAGGCGGACGCGGTGATCATCGCGACCCAGGACAGGGACCACGTCGAGCCCGCGGTGCGCTTCGCCGAGCTGGGCTACGACATCCTGCTGGAGAAGCCGATGGCGGTCTCCGAGGACGACTGCCGGCGCATCGTCGCGGCCGCCGGACGGTCCGACGCCGTCTTCGCCGTCTGCCACGTGCTGCGGTACACGCCGTACACGCGGGCGCTGAAGGCGCTGCTGGACGAGGGCAGGATCGGCGAGATCGTCAGCATCCAGCACCTGGAGCCGGTCGGGTGGTGGCACCAGGCGCACTCGTACGTGCGGGGCAACTGGCGCCGCTCCGACGAGTCCACGTTCATGCTGCTGGCCAAGTCGAGCCACGACCTCGACTGGCTGGTGCACCTTACCGGCAGGCAGGTCACGCGCGTGTCGTCGTTCGGCGGGCTCAAGCACTTCCGCCCGGAGAACCGCCCGGAGGGCGCCGCCGACCGCTGCCTGGACTGCGCCGTCGAGGCGACGTGCCCGTACTCGGCCAAGCGCATCTACCTGCCGCTGGCCGGTCGCGCGCAGTGGCCGGTCTCGGTGCTCACCGACGACGTCTCCGAGGCCGGCGTGCTGGCGGCGCTGCGGACGGGCCCGTACGGCAGGTGCGTGTACGCCTGCGACAACGACGTGGTCGACCACCAGGTCGTGAACCTGGAGTTCGAGGGCGGCACGACCGCGTCGTTCACCATGACCGCCTTCACCCCCTCCCTCCACCGGCAGACCCGGATCTTCGGCACCCGGGGCTGGATCGAGGGCGACGGCGACCGCCTGACCGTCTTCGACTTCGTCACCGGCCGCGAGGAGACCGTCGACACCCGCCCCACCGGGGACGCGACGGCTCGGGGCGGCCACGGGGGCGGTGACGAGGCGCTGGTCGACGCGTTCCTGACAGCGGTCGCCACCCGGGACCGCTCCTCGATCCTCTCCTCGCCTGGCGAGAGCCTGCACAGCCATCTCATCGCCTGGGCCGCCGAGAGGTCGCGGCTGCATGGCCAGACCGTCACCGTTCCTGAGGACTGAGCGTGAGTCGTCACTCCTCCGAGGTCGGGCCGGTGGTGGGGGTCTCCCCGGGCTCACCCGGGTCCGGGCCCGACTGGCCGGCCAGGCCGAAGGCGATCTCGATCGCGCTGCCCGGCCTGGCGCAGGTGCCGGGCTGGAGGCTCTGGTCGAGGACCGTGCCCACCCGCGACTCGTCGTCCACGACCTGGCCCTTCGTCCGCACCGTGAACCCGGCCGCGGCCAGCGCCGCCCGCCCGTCCTCCAGCGCCTGGCCGACGACCGACGGGACCGTGGCGCCGTTGCGCGCGACCGTGAGCGCCACCGAGGTGCCGCCCGTGACGCGCCCGCCCGCCTTGGGCTGCGTGGAGAGCACCTGCCCGTCCGGCCGGTCGATGCAGGAGCGGGTGACGGCGCCCACCGCCAGGCCCGCGTCGGTGAGTGCGCTCTCCGCGGCCTTGCGCTGCAGGCCCGTGACCGCGGGCACGGGCACCCCGGCCGACACCTCCAGCGAGACCTTGCTGCCCCTGGTCACCAGCATGCCGGGGGCGGGCTGGGCGCTGAGGACCTGGCCGATCCGCTTCGGCGAGTCGAGCTGGGTGACGGTGCCGAGCACCAGCCCGGCCTGTTTGATCGCCTTCGTGGCCGCGCCCTTGTCCATACCCGCCAGGGCCGGGACAGGGACCGCGGCGGGGCGCACCGCCGACGGCGGCGGCGTCGTGGGCCCGCGCGCCTCCAGCGTCCCCGTGGTCTTGAGCGGGACCTTCTGCGCGGTCGTCCTGTCCGCCGGCGGCCGGGACTTCACCGGATCCGACTGCGGGGAGACCGACGGGCCGGCCCCCTGCGGCGCCTGGGGCCGCTCGGCCGTGTTCGCCGTGGGTATGTGGGCGGTGAGCAGCACGGCGGCCGTCACCAGCAGGGCCGCGCAGACCGCGATCGCGGCCCTGGGCCAGGCGACCCTGGACATTCCCGCCGGTGATGGATCGTTCCCCGGCCCGGAGCCCGCGGGTAACGACGCGGGCGCGGACACGCTCCCTTCCGTGGGCGTGAACGCTCCGGTCTCCTCCGTGGGCGCGGACGCGGCGGCGCGGGAGTCGGGCAGCAGGTAGCCGCCGGCCACCCCCGTGGCCTCCGGCTCGGCCATCGGCTCCCGCTCCGACGAGCGCTGCCCGGGCACCAGCGGCGGCACCCGCAGGATGTGGGCCGGCGGCGAGCTCAGCACCTCCGGCGGCACCTCCGACTCCCCCAGCAGCTCGAACAGCAGGTCCCTGCTGGTGGGCCGGTTGCGCGCGTCCTTGTCCAGGCACGCCTCCACGAGGGCCCGCAGCCGCCCGTCCAGGCGTCCCAGCTCGGGCGGCGCGGTCAGGATGCGGTGCAGCACCGGCGCGACCGAGTCCTGCCCGAACGGCGCGGTGGCGTTGGCCGCGAAGCACATCGTCGCGCCCCACGAGAACACGTCCGCGGCCCCCGTGACGGCCGACGCCGTGATCTGCTCGGGCGCCATGTAGGCGGGCGTGCCCACCCCGCGCCCGCTCACCGTGGCCGCCGCGTCCAGCGCCTTGGCCAGGCCGAAGTCGATGACGCGCGGCCCGTCCGAGCCGAGCAGCACGTTCTGCGGCTTGAAGTCGCGGTGCACGATCCCGGCCCGGTGGATGGCCGTGAGCGCGGTCACCGTGCTGACCGCCAGCCGCTCCAGCGCCCCGCCCCGCCGCGGCCCGGTGAGCGCGACCTCCCTGTGCAGCGACGGCCCGTCGACATATTCGCTGACGATGTACGGACGCCCCTCGTCGAACCCGGCGTCGATCACCTGGGCGGTGCAGAACCTCGCCACGTGCTTGGCCAGCTCGACCTCCCGCAGGAATGCCGCCCGCTCGTCACCCACGGGTCCGTGCAGCAGTTTGACCGCGTAGGTCTCCCCGCTCCTCCAGCCCAGGAAGACCGCGCCTTGACCACCTTCACCCAGCCGCCCGGACAGCTCGTACTGTCCGAGTCGCTGCGGGTCCCCCGTTCTGAGCGGCTGCGCCGTCGGCACGGGCGTCTCCCCTCGCCGCCACCCTCGCCTGCTTTCTACTGAAAGCAACGGGCCGCCCCGAGTCAACTGTGGTCAGGGCATCGCCGCCTGACCGTGACACAGCTGGTCAGGATGCGCGGGTGACCGTGCCCGAATAGGTCACCTCGTCCTTACCTTCGCGCGTCACCTTGATGTCCATCTGGTTCGACGCCGACGTCGGGATCATCCGCAATGTCCCCGGATAGCATTCGTCGCCCGTGACCCGGTCGAGGGTGAAGACCATCCCGCTCCCCTGCCGCAGGAGCCGTCCCGAGCAGTGCAGGTCCGATCCCCACAGCATGGCCCCGCCGTCGTTGTCGGGGCCCAGGCGCAGCTCGACGGGGAAGACCCGCTGGGCGGTGAAGTGCTCGGCCGAGCCCGTCCACGTCCCGACCAGCCCCGGCTCCTGGGCGCCGCGCAGCCAGAACACGAACCCGGCCACCGCCATGGCCACGCCCGCCGCGGCCACGCCCACCTGCCAGGCTTTCACCCGCCTGCGGGGCGGGGGCTCGGGAGCGGTGTCGCGGCTGACGGCGGGGAAGCTCGTGGTGGGGTCGGGGTCGTGGATGCGCCCCGGCTCGGCGCTGGGCGGCGCGGTCTCCATGACCAGCCGGAGCCCGGCGGTGCTCAGCTCGCGATCGGCGAACGTCCTGCCGGACCCGGTGACGGGCGAGGCACCGGACGGGCCGACGGCGGCCTGCGCGCCCGAGGACAGCACGTCGCCGCCCCCGGCCGCCTGTCCCAGCAGCCGCCGCAGCACCTCCTCAGCGTCCGGCCGCTCTCCCGGCTCCGGCGCCAGGCAGGCCGCCACGATCTCCCGCAGCCGCCCGGTCAGCGGCCCGAGGTCCGCCTTCCCGTACAGGATCCTGGCCAGGACCTCCTGGTAGGTGTCCGCCGTGTACGCGTGCCGCCCCGTGGCCGTGTACGCGACCGTCAGCCCCCACGCCCACAGGTCGGCGGGCGGCCCGGCGGGCTCGCCCTTGATGCGCTCGGGCGACAGGTACGCCGGGGTGCCGACCGGCATCGCGTTGGTGGTGGCCGCCGTGTCCATGAGCCGGGACACCCCGAAGTCGATCACCCGCGGCCCGTCGAGCCCGAGCAGCACGTTGCCCGGCTTGAAGTCCCGGTGGACCACCCCGGCCCGGTGGATGGCCCCGAGCGCGGTGGCGGTGCCGATGGCCAGGCGTTCGAGCGACCCGCCCAGGCGCGGCCCCTTGGCGACCACGTGCTCCAGGAGCGAGGGGCCCTCGACGTACTCGCTGACCAGGTAGGGCCGGTCGCCCTCGAGATCGGCGTCGATCAGCTGCGCCGTGCAGAACGCGGCCACCCTGCGGACCGCCTCGACCTCTCCCAGGAACCTGCGCCGCACGTCGGGGTCGCCCGACAGGCTCGCGTGCAGCAGCTTGATCGCGACCTGGGCGCCCTGCTCGGAGTGGCCGAGGTAGACGACGCCCTGTCCGCCCTGGCCGAGCCTGCGCGACAGGCGGTACGATCCCAGCTGTCGCGGATCATCGGCTCGGAGTGCGGACATATCTCCTGATTATGCCGGGCAATCGATCAGTCGCGCATAATCATCAAGGATCGGCAACACCGTATCCGCAGGGGCGCTGGGCAAGGTGGCCACCGCCTCCTCGATGCCGAGCCCGGCGAAATAGTCGAGCTTCTCCTCCGTCGGCAGCGTCCCGAACGGGATCACCTTGGCCATCGGCCGCCCGGCCTTGTCGCACGCCTCGCGGAGCATCGGCAGCGCCGACCTGATCCCCTTGCCGCCGATCGGCATCCAGCCCTCGGCGTACTCGGCGACGTGGGCGAACAGCTTCGGCCCCGCCGCGCCGCCCACGTACACCGGCGGGTCCTGGACCGGCTTGGGCCAGGACCAGGACGGCTCGAACCCGTCGAACGAGGCCACCTCGTCCCGCCACAGCGCCCGCATGGCGAGCATGTTCCGCCTGGCCACCTCGCGGCGGCGCGCGTACGGGACGCCGTGGTTCTCGATCTCCTCGACGTTCCAGCCGAAGCCGACCCCGACCACGACGCGCCCGCCCGAGAGGTGGTCGAGCGTGGCGATGGCCTTCGCGGTCACGATGGGGTCGCGCTGGGCGGCGAGCAGGATGCCGGTGCCGACGCGCAGCCGGCGCGTCGCGGCGGCGGCGAAGGACAGGGCGACGAGGGGGTCGAGCGTGCGCTTGTACTCCTCGGGCAGCACGTCCTGCCCCGCCGCGGGAGGGGTGCGGCACGAGACCGGGATGTGGGTGTGCTCGGGCACGTAGAGGGAGTCGAAGCCGCGCTCCTCCGCAGCTCGGGCGAGGTCCTGGACCGGCATGGCCAGATCCGTGGTGAACATCGTGACCCCGAGTCTCATGGGACCTCCTCCTAGTTAACCAAGCGATTGCTCGGTTAAGATTTCCAGAGTACCTTGCAGAAGACCATTCCGCGGAAAGAGGTCCCCGGTGAAGTTTTCTATCTTCCTGAATCCGCAGATTCCCGGCTCCGGGTACGCGGCCGAGGAGAACGCCAAGGCCAAACGCCCGATCGGGCGCGACACGGAGTCGTACCAGAAGCTGCTGCACGAGGTGCGGGAGATAGCCGTGCACGCCGATCAGCTCGGGTTCGACGCGCTCATGATGACCGAGCACCACTTCCACTCCGAAGGCATGGAGTTCTCGGTCAACCCGCTGATGTTCCTCACCGACCTCGCCGCAAGGACCGAGCGGATCCTGCTCGCGCCGCTCGGCCTGGTGCTGCCCGCCTGGGACCCGATCAGAGCCGCCGAGGACGTGGCGCTGCTCGACCAGTTCTCCAAGGGACGGCTGCGGCTCGGCGTGGCGCGCGGCTACCAGAACCGGTGGATGAACGTGCTGGGCCAGCGCTGGCACGCCGCCGCCGCGCGCTCCGACGGGTCGGCCTCCGACACGCGGAACTTCGACGTCTTCGGCGAGGTGCTGAAGATCATGAAGATGGCGTGGACGCAGGAGACGCTGCGCTACAAGTCGGACGTGCTGGACTACCAGGTGCCGTATCCGTTCGAGGGCATCGAGGGATGGCCCGCGCTGGAGTGGACCCAGACGTTCGGCGCGCCGGGCGAGCTCTCCGAGGACGGCAAGGTGCAGGCCGTCTCGGTCTGCCCCAGGCCGTACCAGAACCCGCACCCCGAGCTGTGGCAGCCGTTCACGATCTCGGACCGGTCGGTCATCAGGGCCGCCCAGGAGGACATCCTGCCGTGGATGTTCACCCCCAATCCCGACGACCACGCCGCGAAGGCCAAGCTCTACCAGGAGGAGTCGGCCAAGCAGGGCCGCGAGTACAAGCTGGGCGAGCACACCGGCATCCTCAAGATCGTCGGCATCGCGGACACCACCGAGGAGGCCATCAACACCTTCGGCCGCAGCATCCCCAAGGACTTCGCCGCCTTCTTCGGCCCGTTCGGCTACCTGGAGGTGCTGCGCAAGAAGGAGGACGAGAAGCACAAGCCCATCTCCCCCGAGAAGGGCGACGCCAAGCGGATGAACGACGTGGAGATGGCGCTGTTCGGCACGCCGGACGACGTCAAGCGCGGGATCCAGCGGATGCTCGACCGCATGCCCGACCTGGAGTGGTTCGGGCTCTACATGCAGGGACAGCAGGGCGTGCTGCCGCTGGACACGGTCAAGCGGAACCTGGAACTGTTCGCCACCAAGGTCATCCCGGAGTTCCAATGAAATTCTGGCTGGGGGCCTCGTTCGTCGACACCGACCAGTTCCTGGAGCTGGCGCGGGCGGCCGAGCGGTGCGGGTTCGACACGCTCACGCTGTCGGACCACCTGTTCTACGCCGACTTCGCCTCGCCGTACCCGTACTCGCGGTCCGGACGGCCGCGCTGGGACGCGCGTACGCACTGGCCGGACGTGTGGGTGACGATCGGCGCCATGGCGGCGGTGACCACGACCCTGCGTTTCTCCCCGAACGTCTACATCGCGCCTGCCCGCGACCTGTTCACCGTGGCCAAGCAGGTGTCCACGGCGGCGGTGCTGTCGAGGGACCGCGTGACGTTCGGGGTCGGGGTGGGCTGGTGCAAGGAGGAGTTCGTCGGCACCGGGCAGGACTTCCACACGCGGGGACGGCGGCTGGACGCGATGCTCCCGACGCTGCGCTCGCTCTGGGCCGGCGAGACGGTCGCCCTGGACGGCCTGCCCGAGCTGTCGATCTCGCCCACCCCCGACCGGCCGATCCCCGTCTACGTGGGCGGCGACAGCGACGCGGCCCTGCGCCGGGCCGCCCGGCTGGGTGACGGCTGGATCGGCAACCGGATCTACACGGAGGAACAGTTCGACGTGGTGCTGGCCACGCTCCGCGGCCACCTCGACGAGAGCGGCCGGAGCCAGCCCCTCGACATCATCGCGCCGCTCGCGGTGATGCCGGACGCCGACACCTACCGCCGCTTCGCCGCCAAGGGCGTCACCGGGACCATGGCGGCGCCGTGGTGGCTGGCCACCCCGGAGGAGAAGGCCAGGTACGGCGAGGGGACGCTGGAACTCAAGATCGCCACCATGGAGCGCTTCGCCGAGGAGGTCATCGCCAAGCTCTGACGTCACCGAGGCCGCAGGCCCAGCTCCTCCAGGGCCTCGGCCAGGCCCTTCGGCGACTCCGTCACCGCGCCGATGCGGGCCAGGGCGGCCAGGCCGAGATAGCCGCCGTACGCGGTCAGCGCCCGCCGGGCCGCCTCGTCCGGCGGCTGGCCGACCTCCTCCAGGACGGCTCGCATGAACGCCAGCCGCCGCTCGCTCACCCGCCGCACCACCGGGCCCACCACCGGGTCGTCGGCCTCGCTGATCAGCCGGAACGAGACGGCGGCGTCACGCCCGTCGCCGAAGGCCCACTCCAGCAGCGTCCGCATGCGCTCGGCCGGATCGGGCACCGGCTCCAGCCGGGCGATGATCTCCTCGGTGCCGGCCTCCCACCGCCGCAGCGCCGCCTCGACCAGCGCCTGGCGGTTGGGGAAGTGCCAGTAGAAGCTGCCCTTCGAGACGCCGAGCCGCACCGCCACCGGCTCCACGGCCACGGCGGCCAGCCCACCCTCCGCCAGGGCCTCCAGCGCGGCCCGCGCCCAGTCGTCCGCGTTCAACCGACCCACCCTCCCATCCTTCCATACGCCACCGTATAGTCAGACCATACGCATCCGTATGGAAAGAGGTGGCCCCCATGCCCACGCTCACGGACCGGTTCATCCCGCGGCCCGACGCCTCCGAGCGGCACTCCATCGTGATCAACGCCTCCCGCGAGCGCGTCTGGGCCGCCGTCGCGGACCCGGGCTCGTTCGACCTGCGGGCCGTCGTGGCCGTCCGCAACCTGGCCGCGCGCCTCAGCGGCGGCCGGCCGCACCGGAGCACGCCCCGCTTCACGCCGCTCGGCGAGGACCCGGGGCACGAGCTGGTCATGGGGCTCATCGGGCAGTGGTGGCGCCTCGGGCACGCCGAGAAGAGCGGCACGATCTCCGGCGCCGCCGACTTCCACGCGTTCGACCGTCCCGGCTACGCCAAGGGCACGCTGAGCTTCCGGCTGGACGAGGCGGGCGAGGGGCGGATCAGGCTCGTCACGGAGACCCGCGTGGTGGCCACGAGCGAGGACGCGCGGCGCGCGTTCCTGCGGTACTGGATGGCGATCCGGCTGGGCAGCGGCCTGATCCGCCGCATCATGCTCGCCACCCTCCGCGCCCGCGCCACCCGGCCTCTCTAGGCGCCCGGCCCCTCCTCGGCGAGGTTCTCCAGGATCCGCCGCAGCATGTCGGTGACCTGCGCGACCTCCTCCGGCGAGAACCCCGCGAACACCTGGTGGCTGATCCTCCCGAAGATCGGCGGCAGGCTGGGCACCAGCGCCCGCCCCTCGTCCGTCAGCTCGATGACGATCGAGCGCCGGTCCTCGGGATGCCGCTCCCGCCGCAGCAGCCCCTTGGCCTCCAGCCGGTCGAGCAGCCTGGTCATCCCGGCCGTGTCCGTGCCGAGCCGGCGTTTCAGCAGGCTGGGCGTGCCGCCGCCGCGCGAGGCGTGCAGCAGCAGCGCGGCCTGCTGCGCCGTGAGCCCGAGGGGCGCCAGGCGCCGCTCGGTCTCGGTGTTCAGCTCCCTGCCCACCTGCACGAGCAGCGACCCTCCCCCCAGCACCAGCTCGAACGTCGACTGCGGCGCACGGTTCTCGTTCATCTCCCGAGAATACCCCGCATGGACATTTACTGTCGCGACAGTTACAGTCGCGACATGACCGACACACACGTCTTGATCGTGGGAGGCGGAATCGCCGGATCTTGCCTTGCCCAGGGCCTGCGCCGGACGGGCCTCGCCGTCACCCTCTTCGAACGCGACCCCTCGGCCGCCCACCGCCCCCAGGGCTACCGCATCAGCCTCAAGGACACCGGCGCGCGGGCGCTGCGGGCCTGCCTGCCGGACCACCTGTTCGACCTGGCCGTGGCGACCTCCATCCGCCCGGCCACCCGCATGATCTTCATGGACGCCGGCCTGCGGCCCAAGTTCGCCAAGGACATCCCCGAGCAGCGGCCGGGCGTCGACGGCCTGGGCGTCAACCGGCTCACGCTCCGCGAGATCCTCCTGGCCGAGCCGGCGGGCGAGGTCCGGTTCGGCATGGACTACCAGCGGTACGAGCGACTCGACTGCGGCCGCGTGCGCGCCCACTTCGCGGGCGGCCACCAGGTGGACGGCGACCTGCTCGTGGGTGCGGAGGGCGTGGGCTCGCGGGTGCGGGCGCAGCTCCTGCCCGGCACCGTGGTGGACGACCTCGGCTGGACGCTGTACGGCCGCACGTGGATCACGCCCGAACTGCTGGCCGCCACGCCGCCCGAGCTGATCGACTCCTTCAACCGGATCACCGCCCCCGACGGCACGGCCGTCGCCGTCGCCACCTGCCGCCCGCTCACCCCCGTGCCCGAGGCCGTGGCCCGCCACGCTCCCGGCACACACCTGACGGACGTCCCCGGCTACTTCTCATGGACGATGACCGTGTCCGGCCCCCGGCCCGACGGCGTTTCCCCGGCCGGGCTGCACCGGCTGGCCATGGACACGATGCGGGACTGGCACGAGGGCGTGCGGCGCATCGTGCGCGCGGCCGACCCGGAGGCGACGTTTGTGCTGCAGCTCCATTCGGCACGGCGGGTGGAGCCCTGGGCCGAGCCCGCGGTCACACTGGTCGGCGACGCCGTGCACAGCATGAGCCCCGGCCGGGGCGAGGGCGCCAACGTGGGCCTGCGGGACGCCCACCTGCTGAGCGAGCTGCTCGCGGCGGCCGCGGCCGAGGGGCAGCCCCTCGCCGGCGCCAAGGCCGCGTACGAGCGCCGCATGCTCGACTACGCCTTCACCGCCGTCGACGCCTCCCGCGACCACCCCTTCGCCCCCTTCCGCCGCCCGGCCGGCTGACCGGTCCCGTCGCGCGCCGTCCCGGGAGAAGGAGGAGCCGGGATGGGCGATAGCCTTCGTCCTGTGCTGGAAAGGATCTCAGCCACCCGTTACGTGACCCCGTTGCGTGAAGGTGGTTCGCTGCCCGGCGTCGTCGAGGCCGACGACCTGGGCACGTACGTGGTGAAGTTTCGCGAGGCGGGTCAGGGGCGGCGGGTGCTCGTCGCCGAGATCGTCGCGGCCGAGCTGGGCCGCAGGCTGGGGCTCAGGACCCCCGATCTCAAGCTCATCGACCTCGACCCGCAGATCGGCATCCGGGAGCCGGACGAAGAGGTGCAGGACCTGCTCAAGGCCAGCACCGGCCTCAACCTGGCGGTCGACTTCCTGCCGGGCGCGCTGGGGTTCGAGCCGCTGGCGTGGGCGGCGGACCCGGTGTTCGCGGCCAGGGTGGTGTGGTTCGACGGGCTCATCCACAACATCGACCGCAGCTGGCGCAACCCCAACATGCTGGTCTGGCACCGCGAGACCTGGCTGATCGACCACGGCGCGGCGCTCTGGTTCCACCACAACTGGCGCACGGCCGACCCCCAGCGGAAGTTCGACGCGGGCGACCACGTGCTCGCGCCCTTCGCCGGTGACGTCGAGGCCGCGGGCGACCAGCTGGCCGCGCGGATCACGCGGGAGCTGCTGGTGAGCGTGACCGCGATGGTGCCCGACGAGTGGCTGGACGGCGAGCCGGGGTTCGACGGCCCGGAGGCGGTGCGCGAGGCGTACGTCGATCATCTGATGGAGCGGGCGCACGGGCCGCGCGAGTGGCTCGTGCGCGGCGAGGCGAAGGCGCCGCGCGGCGGCCCGGGGTCGGTGGGCGGGTTCTGGCGGGGAGGAAGCCGGTGACCAGGGACGTCTACGAGTACGCGGTGATCCGCGTCATGCCCAAGGTCGAGCGCGGCGAGCTGATCAACGCGGGCGTGCTCCTCTACTGCCAGCCGCGCGGCTACCTGTGCGCGCGGGTTCAGCTCGACGCCGCCCGGCTGCGCGCCCTCGACCCGAACGCCGACCTCGACGAGGTACGCCGTGCGCTCAGCGCGTACGAGCTGGCCTGCGGTGAGCGGCCGGGACCGCTGGCCGAGGAGTCGCTCGGCGGCAGGTTCCGCTGGCTGACGGCGCCGCGCAGCACGATCATCCAGACCGGGCCCGTGCACGCGGGCCTCACCGCCGACCCCGACACCGAGCTGGCCAGGCTGTTCGACAAACTCGTCCGTATCTAGAAAAGGACGGACATGAAGGTGTCGACCTCCTGGAAGCCCACCTTGCGGTAGACGGCCCTGGCCGAGAGGTTGAAGTCGTTCACGTACAGCGTGACCACGGGGGCGAACAGGCTCCTCGCGGCCTCCACGACGGCGGCCATGCCGGCCACGGCATGGCCCTTCCCCCGCAGCTCGGGGGCGACCCAGACACCCTGGATCTGGCAGGCCTGCGGCGTGACGGCGCCGACCTCCGCCTTGAACACCACCCGGCCGTCGTCGATGCGCGCGTAGGAGCGGCCGATCCTGATCAGCTCGGCGACCCTGGTCCGGTAGAGCGCGCCGCCGTCGCCGAGGTTGGGCGAGACGCCGACTTCCTCGGTGAACATGGCCACGCAGGCGGGCAGCAGGATGTCGAACTCCTCCGGCCGCACCCGGCGTACGAGCGGATCGGCGGGCACCGGCGGCGTGCGCGAGGTGGCCATGACCGGCTGAGCCCAGCGGATGGCCCGCGCCCGGCCCCAGTGCGGCTCGAGACGCTCCCACAGCAGAGAGACGGCGTCGACCGGGCCCACGATGGAGGAGCAGCGGCGCCCCTGCTTGCGGGCACGGTCGGCGAAGGCGTGCACGGCCTCGGGGCCGGCGTTGACGGGCACCATGTTGGCCCCGGCGTAACAGAGTGACACAAGGCCGCCTCGCGCGCCGAACCCCCACATCTGCCCACCCAGCCTCGCCGGATTGAGTCCGACGGCCCGCACTCTGGAGGAGACGAAGACGTTCGCGACCGGGTCGGTGTCCAGCAGGGCTAGGACCTCGTCCCGGTCGCTGTCGTCGAGCACGCGCGACGCCGATGTACGCAGCATCACAAAGGTCACACTACGCGAAGGGGCACCGATTGGCTCAGTGGGTGACGGCCACGGTAATCCTTTCTTGACGTCAGTCAGAGCCCAAGGGTGCCGAGGATCCCGAGCAGGCCGGCCGGAGGGCTCACGGCGTCCGCCGTCATGTGGGTCGACGGGCGCGGCTCGGGCTGCGCGGCGCACTCCACGTCCCGCGGCGGCACCGTGCCGTCCCGCAGGTACGCGGCCAGGTGCTCGTCCACGCACTCGCTGCCCGTCAGCGACACGCCGTGGTTGCCGCCGGCGTCGATCACCATGCCCGTGCGGACGAAGTGCCTGCGCATCTCCAGGGCCCCCTTGAACGGCGTCGCGGCGTCGTCACGGGACTGGATGAGGAGCACCGGCGGCAGGTTCGACGAGCCCTGCACCTCGATCGGCGTCCCGCCCCGCACCGGCCAGAAGGCGCACGGGGCGTTGAACCAGGCGTTCGGCCAGGTCAGGAACGGCGCCCGGCGGTGCAGCCGGGTCATGTCCTCGCGCCACTTCTCCCACTTGCGCGGCCACTTGGCGTCCCTGCACTGGACGCCCAGGTAGGAGGCGTAGCCGTTCTCGTCCGCCTTGTCGTCCTCGCCGTGCTTCTTGTAGATGTCCACCATGCCCTTCACGTCGCCCTGCCGCACGTACGCGGACCAGGCCGCGGCGAACGCGGGCCAGACCCGGTCGCTGTACCCGGCGACCGTGAAGGTGTCGTCCAGCTCGCTCGGCCCCACGATGCCGCCGGCCGGGCGGGCCCGCAGCCGGTCGCGCATCGCGTAGTAGGCGAACGACGTCTGCTTGAGCGAGGTGCCCAGCCGGTAGACGTCGTTGTGCTTGGCCGTCCAGGCCAGGAACTGCCGGTGACGGTGCTCGAAGGCGCTGTCCTGCCGGATGTTCGCGTCGTACCAGACGCCCGTGGGGTCGACCGTGCTGTCCATGACCAGCCGCCTGACCCTGGCCGGGAAGAGCGTGGCGTAGACGGCGCCCAGGTAGGTGCCGTACGAGTAGCCGAGGTAGCTGATCTTCTGCTCGCCGAGCGCGGCACGGATCGAGTCCATGTCCCTGGCGGAGTTCTCGGTGGTGAGGTGCGGCAGCAGCCAGGACCAGCGCGCGCCGCACCGGTCCGCGAACTCGCGCGCCCTGTCGAGCAGCTCCCGCTCCTCGGCCGGTCCCTTCGGCACCGCGTCCGGCCTCGGGGCCTTGAAGAACACCGCCGGGTCCACGCAGTGCAGCGTCGGCTCGCTGCCCCCGACGCCGCGCGGGTCGAACCCGACGATGTCGTAGCGCTCGCTCACGTCCGACGGCAGGGACGAGGCCACGAACTCGGCCAGACTCCGCCCCGGCGCGCCCGGCCCGCCCGGGTTCACCAGGAGCGCGCCCAGGTAGTTGGCGCTCCTGGAGACCCTGGCCCGGACGCGGTTGACGGCCAGCTCGATCGTCTGGCCCCACGGCTCCCGGTAGTCGAGCGGCACGCGCAGGGTGCCGCACTCCAGGTTGGCCGGCGCCGGCCTCCCGCTACTCCCTATCGGACACGGTCCCCAGGCGATGGCCGCCGGCGCCTGTCTCGCACCGCTGGCCACCGCCGTCCCATCCCCGCTGGCTATCCCTCCGACGAGCACCGCGACACCGGCGACAACCCCAACGACCCGCTTCACCCGGCCCCCTCCCTGTTGATAGGCCTTGCGATGCTCCCGCGAGCGACCGGTTGATCACGTTGAGTATGGGGAAAAGCTTGCCAATTTGTAATCGCGCGATTGCACGAAGTGATCGTGGTACATCGGGGCGCGGATGGCCCGGCGACGGCCTACCATCCCGGCATGGCGAGGGGATATCGGTACGTCGACGCGGTCCGGCTCCTGGGCGGGCAGGACCCGGCGGTCAAGGCCCTGGACACCCTGCTGGGGGTCGGCACCCTGGGGGTCTGGGACCTGATCGAGGCCAAGAACGAGCTCATCAAGGTCGGGAACGACCTGCTGGGGCGGTGGCGGGACTGGCGTTCCGGCAAGGTGTGGCGCAGCCGTACCGAGAGGCTGGAGGCCGCGCACGCGATCCTCGTCGTCACCGCCTACTGGAGGCGCTGGAGGACTTCGAGCTGCCCTTCGATCCCAAACAGCTGCGGTTAGGCAAGGACGACCAGTGCGTGGTCATGAATGTGCCAGAGATCCCGTGTCCTGCCCCGCACCGGCCCTTCGAGCGGAACATCGAACAGGTCGAGGGCACGTACATGACGTTCGGCCATGGCCTGACGTTGTCCGACATCCGCAAGCGGCTCCGCGAGCACGAGTGGGAGCAGGTCCGCGCGGTGTTCAGGGACGGCGCCCTGGTCGAAGCGGCCCTGCGCCGTTACACCGACGCCTACCGGCGGCTGGCCCTGGACGTCCCGGAGTTCGCGTTCTGGGCCGGGCAGGTCGATCACCAGGCGACCCGCGAGGGCCTGGCCGAGCTGCGGCGACTGCTCGGCATGCTCGCCTCTGGCGCCGCGCTGCCCGCCCAGCTGGAGACCGTGTCCCGGCTGCACCAGGTCGCGCTGACCCGCCCGGTCGCCGAGACGGGGCACGTCCCGGCGGGCATGGAGCTGCCCACGCTGGACCAGGCCTACCTCGCCCCTCGTTACCAGGTCGCGGAGACGACCGCGTCCGACGACCCGAGCGCCGAGTCCTGGTGGGAGGAGGCCGAGGTCAGGGAGGATCTCGCCGGGTTCCTGGCCGGTTTCCTGACGGGCAGGGGCGCCACGGAGCGGCCGCTGGTCGTGCTCGGCCAGCCCGGTGCGGGCACGACGGGGTGCTGCCCGTCGTGTTCCTCGACGGGTTCGACGAGTTGCTGCAGGCCACCGGGGTGCGGCAGACCGACTATCTGGAGAAGGTGGCCAGGTTCCAGCAGCGGGAGTCGGACGCGGGGCGCGCCGTGGCCGTGATCGTCACCAGCCGCACGGCCGTCGCCAACCGGGCGAGCTTCCCCGAGGGCACCTGCGTGGTCAGCCTGGCACCGTTCGACCAGCAGCAGATCGCACACTGGCTGCGGATCTGGAACAACGCCAACGCCGCCTACTTCCAGCAGCATGGACTGCGCCGGCTCACCCCCGACGTGGTGGACCGGCAGGCCGCCCTCGCCGGGCAGCCGCTGCTCCTGCTGATGCTCGCGCTGTACGACGCCGACAGCAACGCCCTGCGCTCCGCCGCCGAACTGGGCCAGGCGGAGCTCTACGAGCGCCTGGTGCGGAGGTTCGTCGAGCGCGAGCTGGACAAGGCGCATCCGCGTGCCGAGGTGGCCGGGCTGGTCGAGCGGGAGCTGGTGCATCTCGCCTGCGTGGCCTTCTCGATGTTCAACCGAGGGCGGCAGTGGGCGACCAGCACCGAGTTCGACCAGGATCTGAAGGCGCTGAAGCTGGACCGGCCCGAGGCCGGTGCGGGGTTCGCCGCCCCGCTGAGCTCGGGTGACCTGGCACCGGGCAAGTTCTTCTTCGTGCACGAGGCCCGGGCCACCCGCGACAAGGAGGTGCTCCACACCTACGAATTCCTGCACGCGACCTTCGGCGAGTTCCTCATCGCGCGCTTGGTGGCCGCTCTCCTCAACGAGATCGTCGGAGACGCCGACTCGGTGTTGCGCGAGGTCGACGACGGGCTGCTCAGGACATTGCTGTCCTGGGCGACGCTCTCCAGCCGCCGTCCCGTCATCGACTTCCTGCAAGAGCTAGCGAAGCCGGAGTGGCAGCCGCTGATCGTCCGGCTGTTCCGGCGGCTGGAGTCGCGCGACGAGCCGCCCTACCGGTATCGGCCGTGGGAGGCCGGTCCTCAGCGGCGGTTCGCCTACTACTCGGCGAACCTGGTGCTGCTCGCGCTGGTCTGCGGAGACCTGCGCGCGAGCACGCTGATGCCGGGGCACGAGCCGGTGATCCGGGAATGGCGGAGGTACGCGCTGCTGTGGCGCTCCCAGTGCGCGCCCGAGGAGTGGACCAGCCTCACTTCCATGATCGACGCTGCCCCAGAGCTCTCGGACATGGCCCTCCGGCTGGCCCCGGAGGGCCTTGGCCTCCCTCTCGACCCTCTGCCTAACCCGCTCCTGGACGCGCGTGGCATCATGCGATTCTTCCTCGAAGCCCGCTTCTGCTACGACGCGGACCAGATGGCGCTTTTCCAAGCCATATTGCCGTTCATAAACGGAATCGAGGACGACCCTGGCTGGGGGCGCGGGGTGCCGTTGCGGGGGTTGCTGGAGGTGCTGAGACTGGACAGCGGCCAGGAGCGTCGTGAGATCTACCTTCGCGCGATCAAGGACTGGCATTCGATCGAGGTCGCGCCGCTGGTCAAGGCCATAATTGGCGATCTGGCCCTGATCAGCGGCCCCGACCGGGACGAACTCCTGGCCAACCTGCCGAAGAGCGACGTCATGCATATCGTCGCCTAAGCGCGCGAATCCCTGCGCTGATCGCCATCGGCGACTGGGCTACGCGTGCTCCGCCGTGTCGAAGAGGGCCTTGGTGGCGTCGCCGAAGTACGGGCCGTACATGGTGCGCTGGTCGTCGCTGTACTTGAAGCTGCTCACCGACGTGATCGTCCCCTTGCCCGTGGCCAGGTCGAACGTGGTCATCCACGGCCCGCCGCTCGATCCCGCCGTCATCTCGCAGCCCAGCCCCTGGTCGCGGCTCTGCCCGTACGGGTCGGCCCGAAGCCGCCCCGCGCAGTAGACCAGGTGATGCCCGTCGTACGGCGGGTCGGCCGGGTAGCCGAAGCCGAACACCTGGCCCCCGCGAGCGGCGTTGAAGGCGATCTCCTGCGTGCCCACCACGTCGGCCACGTGCCTGCCACCGGACGTGGCCAGCGCCACCATGCCCACGTCGAAGTTGTCGTCGCCACGGCTCGACCAGGGCCCGGCGACGAACATGCGGCGGGCCGCGTACTGCCCGAACCGCTGCGCCCCGCCCATCCCGTACGCCGGGACGAACGTCCAGTTGGCGGCCCACCCGCCCGCGCCGTCCTTGACGCAGTGCCCGGCGGTGACCACGACGTCCCTGTTGGCGCTGCGTACGGTGCTGGCCGAGCAGACGAAGTCCGCCCCGCGCACGGTCAGGAAGACGCGGCCGGTGGTCCTGGCCACGGCGCCGCCGGTGATCCAGCGCGAGCCGATCGTGTTGGTCTCCGGCCGCTTGGCCGCGCCCCCCTGGTCCCGCCGGGCGGCCGCCGCCTGGTGCCGGGGCGTGCGGCCCCACAGCCAGGCGGCCAGGCCGTCACCCGACACGCCCGTGGTCACGCCGTCGCCTCGCGGAGTCAGGCGCCGGCTCGACACGTCAGGAGCGGTGCGTATCTCCGTGCGCCCCGTCACGCCGCTCAGCAGGCCCGCGCCGTCCGTCACGCTGTCCAGCAGGTCGATCGGCAGCGCCTTGGCCATGCGCTCCGGCGTCCAGTAGTCGAGCACGCGCCGCTGCTCGGCGCTGGTGCGGGCGGCCACGTGCTCGACTATCTGGTGTCGCATCGCCCTGTGGTCGGATGGGTCGGCCTGCTGCTGGCCGGGGGCCGCACCGAGGAGGGCGGGCCCGATCAGCCCCGCCAGAAGCGGGGCGGCCGCTAGCAGGGGGGTGCTCAAGGTCATGCCCCCCGAGTCTGCACTACGAGATGTGTTCTTGTGACTACTTTCGGTAAATACCTCAGAGTGCGTTGGTGCTCTGTGCCGCTTGGTAGACGCTCTGCGCCTCGTTCCCGAAATATGGGCCGAACATCCAGTTGGGGGCGAAGTTGTATTTGAAGCTGTTGACCGAATTCTGGGTGCCGAGGCCGGTCGACTCGTTGAAATTCAGCATCCAGGGGCCGCCGCTGGAACCGCCGGTCATGTTGCAGGTCAGGCCGTGGTCCTCGCTCGCGAGGAAGTCGTCGAAGGTCCGACCGCTGCAGTAGATGAGCTTCGAGCCGTCGTACGGCGCCGCCGCCGGGTAGCCGAACCCGTACATCTGCTGCCTTCTCCCCTGGTTGAACGCGACACCCTGGCCACCCACGGCGTCCACCAGCGTCTTGCCCTCCAGCGGCGCGACGACGGCGGCGGCGACGTCGAAGTTGATGTCCTCGCTCGCGTTCCACTGCTGCGTGGTCAGCAGTTTCGTGGCCGCCCAGGTGCCCGACGGGCGGTTGCCGTTGTTGTAGCCGGGCACGAAGACCCAGTTCGTGTGGAACGTTCCGTTCAGTTTGACGCAGTGGCCGGCGGTCAGGACCACGCTCTTGTTCGCGCTGGTCACCGCCGAACCCGAGCAGGACGCGTTGCGTCCCTGCGTGGTGAAGAAGATCCGGCCGGTGGTCTTCACGACCGCGCCGGAGCCGGTCCACGGCTCGCCGGACGACCGGGCCGACTGCAGCTCCGCCCCGGCACGCGTCGCCCCGGTGGGCGGCGCCGTCCACGGGGTGCCCTCGGCAGGCTCTCCCAGCGCCATCTTCGCCCCCTTCTTCGGGCCGGGCGCGTCCAGCGGCTGGGCCCCCTCCATCCGCTGCTCGGTCCAGTACGTCAGGACCTGCCGCTGCTCGGACGCGGTGTCCGCCGCCGCGTACTGGGCGGGTTTGGGCCGCATCTGTACGCCGGCCTGCGCCCCACCGGCGGGCAGCAGGACGGCGCCGCCGGCGGTGAGGCTGAGGATGGAAAGCAGAACGACTGCGCGGTGCATTACGTACCTCCCGAAAACCGGACCTGGGGTACGGAAGGTAGCCGTAGCAATATCCGGATTTCTCAAGATTTGCGCATACCGATATAGCCGCATTCCGGCATTAATTCACTGCGTTATCTCGGGTCACATAAGTGCTGGGATTTCGACGCGGTCGGTACCGCGTGCCCGAGCGCGCCCTGCAGCGGGGACAATGGACAGGTGCAAGAAGAGACCCTCCGATCCGTCGTGGTGCTCGGCTCCACCGGCTCCGTCGGCACCCAGGCCCTCGATGTCATCGCCGCCAACCCCGGCGGCTTCAAGGTCGCCGGGCTGGCGGCGGGCGGCGGGCGGGTCGACCTGCTGGCCAGGCAGGCGGCGACGTTCGGCGTCGAGGTGGTCGCGGTGGCCGACGCGGCGGCCGTGTCCGAGCTGAAGGACGCGCTGTCCGCGCACGGCGCGAAGCCCACGGTGCTCGGCGGGCCCGAAGGGGTCGCGGAGGTGGCGGCCTGGCAGTGCGACACGGTGCTCAACGGCATCACCGGCGCGCTCGGGCTGACCTCCACCCTGGTCGCGCTGGAGGCGGGCAGGACCCTCGCGCTGGCCAACAAGGAGTCCCTGATCATCGGCGGCCCGCTGGTCAAGCGGCTCGCCAAGCCCGGCCAGATCCTCCCGGTCGACTCCGAGCACTCGGCGGTGCAGCAGTGCCTGTGGGCCTCGGGCCCCGACGGCTACGACCCCGACAGCGTCAAGCAGCTCGTGATCACCGCGAGCGGCGGGCCGTTCCGGGGGATGAAGCGCGAGGAGATGTTCGGCGTCACACCCGAGATGGCGCTGGCCCACCCCACCTGGTCGATGGGCCCGGTCATCACGATCAACTCCGCCACCCTGGTCAACAAGGGGCTGGAGGTCATCGAGGCGCACCTGCTGTTCGACTTGGGTTTCGACCGCATTGAGGTCGTGGTCCACCCGCAGTCGATCATCCACTCCATGGTGGAATACGTCGACGGCTCGACCGTGGCCCAGGCCAGCCCGCCCGACATGCGGCTGCCGATCGCGCTCGCGCTCAGCCACCCCCGCCGCATCCCGGGCGCGGCACGCGCCATCGACTGGACCAAGGCGCACACGTGGACGTTCGAACCCCTCGACGACGTCGCGTTCCCCTCCGTCGCGCTGGCCAGGCACGTCGGCGGCGAGGGCGGCACCGCGCCCGCCGTCTACAACGCGGCCAACGAGGCGTGCCTCGACGCGTTCATGCGGGGCGAGCTGCCGTTCCTGGCGATCGTCGACACCGTGGCCAAGGTGGTCGAGGAGCACCAGGTCACCCCGGCCGACTCGGTCGAGGAGGTGCTCGCGGCCGACGCCTGGGCCCGGGCCCGCGCGATCGAGCTGTCCCGCTGACTACCTAGACTGGAAACCGTCGTCACAGTAAGGGTTGAAATGTCTTCTGTAGCTCTCGGCATCCCGACGGTCCGTCCCAAGCCGCTCGCCGAACGCCGACACTCCCGCCAGATCATGGTCGGCAGCGTCCCCGTGGGCGGCGACGCACCCGTCTCGGTGCAGTCGATGACGACCACGGTGACCGCCGACATCAACGCCACGTTGCAGCAGATCGCGGAGCTCACGGCGTCCGGCTGCCAGATCGTACGCGTGGCCGTGCCGTCCCAGGACGACGCCGACGCGCTGCCGATCATCGCCAAGAAGTCGCAGATCCCGGTCATCGCCGACATCCACTTCCAACCGAAGTACGTCTTCGCCGCCATCGAGGCGGGCTGCGCGGCGGTTCGGGTCAACCCCGGCAACATCAAGAAATTTGACGACAAGGTGGGCGAGATCGCCCGGGCGGCGGCCGACCACGGGGTGCCGATCCGCATCGGCGTCAACGCCGGGTCGCTCGACCCGCGCCTGCTCCAGAAGTACGGCAAGGCCACGCCCGAGGCCCTGGTGGAGTCGGCGCTCTGGGAGTGCTCGCTGTTCGAGGAGCACGGGTTCCGCGACATCAAGATCTCGGTCAAGCACAACGACCCGGTCGTGATGATCAACGCGTACCGGCTGCTCGCCGCCAAGTGCGACTACCCGCTCCACCTGGGCGTCACCGAGGCCGGCCCCGCCTTCCAGGGGACCATCAAGTCCTCCGTCGCCTTCGGCGCGCTGCTGGCGGAGGGCATCGGCGACACGATCCGCGTCTCCCTCTCCGCGCCTCCGGTGGAGGAGGTCAAGGTCGGCGCCCAGATCCTGGAGTCGCTCGGGCTGCGCGAGCGCGGCCTGGAGATCGTCTCCTGCCCGTCGTGCGGCCGGGCCCAGGTGGACGTCTACACCCTCGCCGACCAGGTGCACGCCGGGCTGGAGGGCCTGAAGGTGCCGCTGCGGGTGGCCGTGATGGGCTGCGTCGTCAACGGCCCCGGGGAGGCCCGGGAGGCGGACCTGGGGGTGGCCTCGGGCAACGGCAAGGGGCAGATCTTCGTCAAGGGCGAGGTCATCAAGACGGTGCCGGAGTCGCAGATCGTGGAGACCCTGATCGAGGAGGCGCTCCGGCTGGCCGAGGAGATGGGCGTCGACGTCGACCTCGACGACGACTCCGGCCCCCAGGTCATCGTCAGCTGACCCACCGCCCCTCACCCCGCCGTGGTGGCCCGCCACATTCCCGGCGCGCCACCACACGGGGTCACACCCCTGAGACCGGCCTAACCCCACGTCCCGAGCACGCGGCTCCTGAGCCGCACGCCGCCGCCGTGGGGCACGCCGTCGCACCCGGAGAGCCACCCAACCCCGCGTCCCGAGCACGCGACCCGCTGAGTCGCACACCGGCACCTCAAGGGCGCTGCTCGCGTTGCGCCGAGCCCCACCGTCCCGCTGCGGGCCGCACCGACGCCTTCGTGGCGTGGTGCGCCACCTCCGCAGCCGGTCCATCGCCGCCTTCGGGGCAGCCGTCGACGCCAGCGGCCAGCGCAACGCCTCGCCGCGCGCAACCGCTCCGTCACACCCCCGAGAGCCGCCCATCCCGGCGCTCCGGGCAGACGACCCGCCGAGTCGCCGCCGCCCGCGCTAGAGGGTCAGGCCCGTGAGCACCATGACCTTCTCGTACGTGAGGTCCTCCATCGCCGAGTGGAGACCCTCGCGTCCGATCCCCGAGTCCTTCACCCCGCCGTACGGCATCTGGTCGGCCCGGTACGAGGGGACGTCGCCGATGATCACGCCGCCCACCTCCAGCTCCCGGTTCGCCCGGAAGGCGGCGTCCAGGGAGCGGGTGAACACCCCGGCCTGCAGGCCGTACTTCGAGTCGTTGACCATCGCGTAGGCCTCGTCGATCGAGGCGGCGCGCTGGAGGATCATGACGGGGCCGAAGACCTCCTCGCACGCCACCTTGGCGTCGTGCGGGACGTCGGCGAGCACGGTCGGGGCGATCGTGGCGCCCTCGCGGGTGCCGCCGGCCAGGACGCGGGCGCCCGCGGCGACGGCCTCCTCGACCCACTGCTCCACGCGCTTCGCGGCGGCCTCCGAGACCAGCGGGCCCACCTGGGTCTTCTCGTCCGCCGGGTCGCCGGTGACGAGGCCGGAGACGGCCGGGAGGAGGCGCTCGACGAAGGCGTCGTACACGGGCTGCTCGACGATGACCCGCTGCACGGCGATGCAGCTCTGGCCGGCCTGGTAGTTGGAGAAGAGGGCGATGCGCTGCGCGGCCCAGTCGAGATCGGCGTCGGACAGCACGACGGCGGCGGCGTTGCCACCCAGTTCGAGCGTCACGTGCTTGCGCGGGACCTGGTCGGCGATGGCGTACCCGACGGGCGCGGAGCCCGTGAACGACACCACGGGGAGCCGGGGGTCCTGGACGAGCGCGGAGGCGCGCTCGTTCTCGATCGGCAGCACCGAGAACATCCCCGCGGGCAGGTCCGTCTCCGCCAGGATCTCGCCGAGCACGAGCGAGGAGAGCGGCGTGGCGGGGGCGGGCTTGACGATGACGGGGGCGCCGACGGCGATGGCGGGGGCGACCTTGTGGGCGACCAGGTTCAGCGGGAAGTTGAACGGGGTGATCGCCAGGACGGGCCCGTAAGGGACGCGCGAGACGTACGCCAGCCGCCCGGCAGCGGCGGGCTCGGTGTCGAGCCGCTGCACGTCGCCGGACCAGCGGCGGGCCTCCTCGGCGGCGAACCGGAACGTGGCGACGGCGCGGTTGACCTCGCCGCGCGCCCAGAAGATCGGCTTGCCGTTCTCGGCCGTGATCAGGTGGGCGATCTCGTCGGCCCGCTCGGCGAGCCGGCGCGACACGTGGGCCAGCGCCTCGGCCCGCACGTGCACGGGCAGCGCGGCGGCCTCCCGCGCCACCGCGTGCGCGGTCGCGATGGCCTCTTCGACCTGGGCATCTGTCGGTACGGAGTGCCGCCCGACCACGCGGCCGTCATCGGGGTTGGTCACAGTGAGCTCGGAGTCCCCGGTCGCGGCGCGGCCGGCCAGCCAGAAGGTACGCACGTCCATACACATGACGTTATGCCAAGCTGGAGATGGGGATTTACACCATGGTGCACAAGACTCCCACCAGGGCTCACCGTTAAGTACAAGCTCCCTGGTATACCCATGATGTAACAGAAGTAGACCCAATTCGGGATGTTTACCATGCGGAGTGGTTTGAGCGATCTCCGCCATGGCTAAGTCATCGTTTGCGGGTCTCCAGCGCGGCGGGCCCCCGATCTGAGAAAGGCGTGGGCCCCGTGACCGAACAGCGTGAGGTCACAAGGACGCATAGCTGCTCCTTGGCTGCAAAGGAGGCCTCATGAGTTCGGCCCCGCTGGGGCTGCAAGGCGCCTACCTGCTGGGTGAGCGCGCCACCCACGACGAACTTCGCTCCCGTCTCCTCGACGTGGCGGTGAACCTCCTCGAGAGCGACGGGCCGGAGAGCCTGACCATGCGCCGGATCGCGGCCGAGGCGGGATGCACGACGACCGTCATCTACACGATGTTCGGCAACAGGGAAGGGTTGGCGGAGGCGCTCTACCTGGAGGGGTTCGAGCGGTTTCGACGCTTTCTGGAGGCGGTGCCGACGCGGCGCAACCCGTTCGAGCACCTGAGCGCGCTCGGGCCCGCGTACCGCCAGGCGTGCCTGTCGGAGCCCGGTTACTACAGCCTGATGTTCGAGCGGGCGATCCCCGGTTTCGAACCCAGCGAGCGCGCCAGGACCCTGGCCCGCGCCGCCCTGAACATCCTCGACCGGGTGATCGCCGACTGCATCTCCGCCGGCTACCTGGTCCCGACCCAGCCCCGCAAGATCGCGGACGCGCTGTGGGCGGCGGCCCAGGGGGCCATCAGCTTGGAACGCGCCGGTCACCTGCGCGACGGGCGCACGTACGAAGCGGTGACGACGGCGACCATCTGCTGCTACCGGGTGGAGAAGCAGGATTAGCGCGTCATCGGCGGACGGCTTCGAGCGCGAGCCACAGCTCGGCGCGCACGCCCGGATCGTCGAGGTCACGGCCCAGCAGCTCGGTGACACGCTTCATGCGGTAACGCAGGGTGTGGCGGTGCACGCCGAGCCGCTGCGCCGCCGCGTCCCAGTGGCCGTTGCTGTCGAGGTACGCGCGCAGCGACTCGACCAGGTCGGCCCGGGACCCGTACGCGGTGAGCGGGGCCAGCAGCGCGGCGGCGAACGCCTGGGCGGCGGCCCGGTCGAGCAGCCCGAGCAGCCCCTGCCCGGCCAGCTCCCCGAACTTCACCACCCGGCCGAGCCCCTTCCCCGGTGCCGCCGCCAGGGCACGCCTCGCCTGGTCCAGCGCGCCGTTCAGGCCCTCGGGGGCGTAACCGCACGGCAGGCTCACGCCCACCGGCGCGTCCGCCTCCAGCGCCACCTTCTCCGCCACGGTGTCGGGCACGAGGGCGACGGCCAGCGGATGCTCCCCCGAGGAGGCGAGCAGCGCCGCGAACGCGAGCGGCTCCAGCGCCTCCAGCGCGTCGGCGCCCGCCGCCAGCACCGCCAGCGGCTCCTCAGGGAGCCGCCCGCCGAGCGGCCCCAGCACCGCCCGCGCCTGCTCCCCCGCGCCCGACAGCAGCAGCTCCAGTACGGCGGAGCGGGCCCGCCGCGCGGCCTCCAGCTGGGTCCTGCCCTGCTCCAGCGCCAAGGTGAGCAGGGACCCCGCGGCGTTGATCACCGTGTGGGTGACGGGCGAGAAGGGCCGGCCGGCCCCGACGGCGAAGAAGCCGCGCGGCCGCGCACCGCCGCCCAGCGGCTGCACCACGATGTGCTCCCCCGGCCCCGACAACGCCAGGCTCGCGGGCAGCAGCCCACCACCGCCGGGCTCCGGGAGGCGGGGCTCAGGGGGGCGGGTGGCGGTGCGGAGGCGGGAGAGCTCGGAGACGACGGCGTCCGTGTCGGCCCCGCGCGTGGCATGGCGGACCTCGCCCGCCTCGTCCAGCAGCGCGGCCCACCCCCCGACCTCCTTGGCGAGCCGGTCGATCACCGCGTGCATCCCCTCCGGCCGGAGCGCCGCCCGCGTCAGGCGGCCCTGGGCGGCGAAGGCGCGGCTGATCTCGTCGTACTGCTCGGCCGCCAGCAGCTCGCTGACCCCCTTGCCGATCGCGATGAACGGGGTCTCGCGCGGCACTTCGAACAGCGGCAGCCCCGCCTCCTCGGCGGCGGTCACCAGGGCCGGGGGCACCTCCTCGTGCGAGACGCCGACCCCGAAGCCCAGCCCGGCGACGCCGCGGGCCACGAGGCGGGCGACATACTGGGACTGGTCGCCTTCCATCCGCATGCCCGTGGTGAGGAGGAGTTCCCCGCCCTCCAGGTACGGCGTCGGGTCCGCGAGCTCGCTGACCGCCACCCAGCGCACCGCGGCGTCCAGCACGCCGCGGGCCCCATGGCCGGGAATTCCGGCCACCGGGCGGAGCCTCATGCGGCGTACGACGGTCCGGAGCGTAGGTGGCATGCGAAATTTGTCCATTCCGGCAAAGACGACCACCTTCAGTGTGACATATCGACGTATCGGCGCAGGTGGGAGCCCGCCGTAGCGTCGAATCATGAGCATTCCCCAGGAGCGGCGCGTCGTGACCGCGATCCCAGGCCCCAAGTCGCAGGAATTGCTGGCCCGCAAGCAGGCCGCCGTCCCGCCCGGCATCGGCACCACGCTGCCGGTCTTCGTCACCCGCGCCGGCGGCGGCGTGGTGCAGGACGCCGACGGGAACTCGCTGATCGACTTCGGTTCCGGCATCGCCGTGACCAACGTGGGCAACGCCGCGCCCAAGGTCGTCGAACGCGTCCAGAAGCAGGTCGCCGACTTCACCCACACCTGTTTCATGGTGACCCCGTACGAGTCGTACGTCCGGGTGTGCGAGAGGCTCAACGAGCTGACCCCGGGTGAGCACGAGAAGCGCACGTTCCTGGTGAACTCGGGCGCCGAGGCCGTGGAGAACGCGGTAAAGATCGCCAGGCACGCGACGGGCAGGCAGGCCGTCGTCGTGTTCGACCACGGCTACCACGGCCGCACGCTGCTCACGATGACGCTGACGGCCAAGAACATGCCGTACAAGCACGGCTTCGGCCCCTTCGCGCCCGAGGTGTACCGGGTGCCGCTGGCGTACCCGTACCGCTGGCCCACCGGCCCCGAGAACTGCGCCGAGGAGGCCGCGGCCCAGGCCATCGACATGATCACCAAGCAGATCGGCCCGGGCAACGTGGCCGCCGTGGTGATCGAGCCGATCGCGGGCGAGGGCGGGTTCATCGAGCCGGCCAGGGGCTTCCTGCCGCGCATCGCGGAGTTCTGCAAGGCCAACGGCATCGTGTTCGTGGCCGACGAGGTGCAGACCGGCTTCGCCCGGACGGGCGACCTGTTCGCCTGCGAGGACGAGGGCGTCGTACCGGACATCATCACCACGGCCAAGGGCATCGCGGGCGGCCTGCCGCTGGCCGCCGTGACCGGGCGCGCGGAGATCATGGACAAGGTGCACGCCGGCGGCCTCGGCGGCACGTACGGCGGCAACCCCCTGGCCTGCGAGGCCGCGCTCGGCGTGCTGGAGACCATCGAGGAGGAGGACCTCGTCGCGAAGGCCCGCCGGATCGGCGAGATCATGCTCCCCCGCCTCAAGGCCCTCCAGGAGCGCTTCGACGTGATCGGCGACGTCCGCGGCCGGGGCGCGATGATCGCGATCGAGCTGGTCGAGCCGGGCACCAAGGAGCCGAACCCCGCCGCCGTCCAGGAGGTCGTCAAGCGCTGCCACGCCGAGGGCCTGCTGGTCCTGACCGCGGGCACGTACGGGAACGTCCTGCGCTTCCTGCCCCCGCTCGTCATCCCCGAGCACCTTCTTGAGGAGGGCCTCGGAATCCTGGAGAAGGCGATCGCGGAACTCTAGAACAAACCCCATCAATCGGGCATCCGGCTTGCGGCTGGATGTCCGATTTTGTGGTGTAAGTGGCGTCGCTCGGGTAGAGAATTCACCCTGACTTGACGCTCAGCAGGACACTCACGGCCACGGTCAGGGTTATAACGGTTCCGGTATACGGATGGGCGATGACTGCAGGAAGCATGATGAGCTGGAGTCCGACCAGAACGGCGCGGAGTATGTTGACGTTCGACCCTGAAGGCCTGACCTGGGCCCAGCGCGAGGGCGACGCCTGCGTCGTCTGTCACAAGAGATGGCCGCGACCCCGCGTGCGCGTGGGGCGCCTGCCCGACGACTCGTCGGTCCTGGCCTGTGGCGACTGCGCCGAGGCTCTTCTGCCCACACCCAAGTCGACCGTGGTGGCCTTCCCGTCCCGCTGAGCGAGCGCGCTCTGACGAGACGCCCCGGGACGGGGGGGAAGGCCCGGGGCGTCCCTAGCAGGCCGCGCCCAGGGGGGAACGGGCGCGCCCGCGGCACTGTCACAGGGGGATCGGCCGCCCGCCTCATTTGGCGAGCTTCTGCCACCTATCCAGCCAAGTGAGATAATCCGTACATTCCCCATCTTCCGCCCGGCAATCCCCGGGCGGCCGTACGGCGAAAGCGACCCGGTCGAGCTTCTTGCCTCTCCCGTACAGGTCGCACATCGGCTTGGCCCGCCCCTTGCACGCCTTGGCGTTGGCCGGGGCCAGCCCCACCCAGGCGGCGGCGTCGCGCTGCGCGTTCGCCGCGGTCACCCAGTTGAGCCACCGGTAGGCGCAGGTGGAGTCGGGGACGTTCGCGCCGAGCATCCAGGAGTCCACCCACCCGGTCGTCTCGGGCGTCTGGAGCGCCTTGACCGGCTTCCCGGCCTTCTGCAGGAGCAGGCGGTAGTACGGGGTGGCCTGGGCGTAGTCGAGCGACCCGGTCGCGAACCCCTGCACCAGGTCGATCGGGCTGCCCCAGTACGTGCGCGCCTTGCCCTGCTCGAGCAGCCCCACCGCGCGGTCGAGCTGGTCCTTGGTCAGCTCGTACGGGTCCTTCGCCGAGCCGTCGGCCAGCGCGGCGTCGGCGATCGTCAGCGGGCTGTCCTTGAGCGCCACCCGATCGGAGGCGAACGCCTGCTGGAGATCGCCCTTGACCTTGGTCGAGTCGTAGATGAACTCGTGATAGCCCCACAGGTACGGGACCCCGTACACCTTGCCGGACACGGTGGACATGTCGCGGAAGCGCTTGTCGATGTCGTCGTAGCCGCTCACCTTGGCCGGGTCGATGGGCTGCGCCTGCTTGTCCTCGATCAGCTTGGCGGCCAGCACGGGCCCGGCGGAGATGATGTCGTACGCCCGCTGGCGGGAGAAGTCCTCCATCTCCTTCGCGCTCTGCACGGTGTCGAGCTTGGCGATCCGGCAGCCGGTCTCCTTCTCGAAGTTGCCGACCCAGTTGACCTTGGGGCTGGTGCCGCCGTACTCGGCGTAACCGCGGTAGGTGAGGATCTGGAGCGTGCCGTCGCTCTGCGTCGCGCTCGGCGTGGGGGTGGGGCTGGAGCTGGGAGTACGCGTGGGGGTGGGGGTCGGACGGGCCGCGCCCATGCCGGCGATCAGCGCCGACGCGGCGAGCGCCAGGGCATAACCACGACGACGACGATTCACGATGTCCCCCCTGTCCCCATGTGCTGGGTCCGTGTGCTGGAGCTTACCGGGGAGTGGGGCGGGAGGGACGCTCGTCCCGCCCGCCCCGGGCGTGGCACGCCTACTTGTTCGTGGGGAAGCCGAGGTTCACGCCGCCGTGCGAGGGGTCGAGCCAGCGCGAGGTGACGACCTTGCCGCGGGTGTAGAAGTGCACGCCCTCGGTACCGTGCACGTGGGTGTCGCCGAAGAGCGAGGACTTCCAGCCGCCGAAGCTGTAGAAGGCCATCGGCACCGGGATGGGCACGTTGATGCCGACCATGCCGACCTCGACCTCGTTCTGGAAGCGCCTGGCCGCGCCGCCGTCGTTGGTGAAGATCGCGGTGCCGTTGCCGTACAGGCCGCCGTTGATGATCTCCAGGCCCTCCTCGTACGAGGACACCCGCACGATCGACAGGACCGGCCCGAAGATCTCGTCCGTGTGCGTCCGCGTGCCCGGCCGGACGTGGTCCAGCACGGTCGGGCCGAGCCAGAAGCCGGGCGTCTCCGCGGCCTTGCCGCCGCCGAGCACGGCCGACTCGCGGCCGTCCACGACCAGCTTCGCGCCCTCCTCGACGCCGAGGTCGAGGTAGGAGGCGACCTTGTCGCGGTGCACCTCGGTGACGAGCGGCCCCATCTGGGACTTCGGGTCGTCGCCGGGGCCGATCACCAGCTGGTCCACCCGCTCGACGATCTTCTGGACGAGCTCGTCGCCGATCGGGTCCACGGCCAGCACGACGGAGATCGCCATGCACCGCTCCCCCGCCGAGCCGAACCCCGCCGACACCGCCGAGTCCGCCACCAGGTCGAGGTCGGCGTCCGGGAGCACGAGCATGTGGTTCTTGGCGCCGCCGAGGGCCTGCACGCGCTTGCCGTGCGCGGTGCCGGTCTCGTAGACGTACCTGGCGATCGGGGTGGAGCCGACGAACGACACGGCGCGCACGTCGGGGTGCTCCAGCAGCCGGTCCACGGCGACCTTGTCGCCCTGCACGACGTTGAAGACGCCGTCGGGCAGTCCGGCCTCCTTCCAGAGCCGCGCCATGAGCAGCGAGGCCGACGGGTCCTTCTCCGACGGCTTGAGCACGAAGGCGTTCCCGCACGCGATCGCGACCGGGTACATCCACATCGGCACCATGGCCGGGAAGTTGAACGGCGTGATGCCGGCCACGACGCCCAGCGGCTGGCGGATCGAGTAGGAGTCGACCCTGGTCGAGACGCCCTCGGAGAAGCCCCCCTTGAGCAGGTGGGGGATCCCGCAGGCGAACTCCACGACCTCCAGGCCGCGGGCCACCTCGCCGAGCGCGTCGGAGTGGACCTTGCCGTGCTCGGCGGAGATCAGCGCGGCCAGCTCGTCGCGGTGCGCGTACATGAGCTCGCGGAAGCGGAACAGCACCTGCGCCCGCTTGACCAGCGACGCGTCCCGCCAGGCGGGGAAGGCCGCGACGGCGGCGGCCACGGCCGCGTCCACGTCGGCCGCGGAGGCCAGCGCCACGTGGCCGCTGACCTCCCCGGTCGCGGGGTTGAAGAGCTCGGCGGCGCGGGAGTCCCCGTCCGCGAGCGCTCCGTTGATCCAGTGCTTGACGGACTTCACTGAGCTGCTGCCTCTGCGTTGATGGTTTCCAGAGCGGTCACGATGATGCCGAGACCCTCGACGGCCTCGTCCACCGTAAGGGTCAGCGGCGGGGCCATGCGGATGGCGGTCCCGTACAGGCCGCCCTTGCCCGCCAGCAGGCCCGCCTTCTTGGTCTCCTCCATGAAGCGGGCGGCCTGGGCGGGGCTCTCCAGCTCGACGGCGAACATCAGGCCCTTGCCGCGCACGCTCCTGACCACGGGCAGGCGCTTGGCGGCCTCCTTGAGGCCGCCGATGATGATCTCCCCCGTACGTGCGGCGTTGGCCTGCAGATCCCGGTCGAGCACGTAGTCGAGGGTGGCGTTGGCGGCGGCCATGGAGATCGGGTTGCCGCCGAACGTGGCCAGGCCCACCGCGTGCGGGGCGTCCATCAGGTCGCCGCGCGCCACGATGCCGCCGACGGCGAAGCCGTTGCCCAGGCCCTTGGCGAAGGTCATCATGTCGGGGGTCACGCCGTGGTTGCCGATGCCGAAGAACGAGCTGCCCGTACGGCCCCAGCCGGTCTGAACCTCGTCCGAGATGAACAGGATGCCCTGCTCGTCCAGGACCTCCTTGTACGCGGCGAACAGCCCGTCGGGGGCCATCGTGAACCCGCCCACGCCCTGGATCGGCTCGGCGATCAGCGCCGCCACGTCGTTGGAGACCGCGGTGGCCAGCACGTGGCGCAGGTCGTCCACGCACGCCTGGATGTAGTCGGCGTCCGACATGCCCTTGAACTGCGCGAGATGCCGGTCGGCGCCGTGCAGGAAGGTCACGTTGAGCGGGGAGAGCGAGTTGTTCTTCCAGGCGCGGTTGGAGGTGACGCCGATCGTGCCGAAGCTGCGCCCGTGGTAGCTCTGCCGCATGGCGAGCACCTGGTCGGTCTTGCGCGCGTACGTGGCCAGGAGCAGGGCGGTCTCGTTGGCCTCGGTGCCGGAGTTGGTGAAGAAGACCTTGGCGTCGGGGATGCCGGAGACCCGCGCGATCTTCTCGGCCAGCTCGATCTGGCCGCGCAGCAGGTAGACGGTGCTGGTGTGCACCACGCCGGTGGCGATCTGGCGCTCGACGGCCTCGCGCACCTCGGGCACGTCGTACCCGATCATGTTGGTCAGGATTCCGGCGAAGAAGTCCAGGTAGCTCTTGCCGTCTGCGTCGATGACACGGTTGCCCTTGCCGCTGACGATCTCGATGGGGTCGTTGTAGTTGAGGGCCAGCCAGTTGGGCATGACTGCCCGATGGCGCGCGAGTAGCTCCGACATGTTACCGAGTATCCCTTTTCTTCTCCCCGGCCCCGCGCTACAACGTGTCGGGCGAGGGAAAAATCCACTTACACCCTGCAAACTACCTGGATTTCCCCAAGAGCCGCCCCTTAGGGGATGTCCCGTCCGCCTGGCGATGTACGCGGCACGCGGCCACTACGCCGCCGGAGGCACCGCGAATGACCACTGGCGGGCGACGACCGGGGCCACAGGAGTCGGCCACCATCGGATCATCCCGAGAACGAAGGAGACATCGAGATGACCGTCACCGTCGACCACCGCCCCGAGGCGCCCGCCGGCCCGCCCAAGCTCGACCGCGAGCAGCTCCGCCGGGCCCAGCAGGACACGCTGGACACCCCGCGCATGAAGTACAGCCTGCTGGCCAAGATGATGTTCAAGCCCGTGGACATCATGTACGGCAAGCAGGGCTCGTACACGAAGTTCGCCATGCTGGAGATCATCGCCCGCGTGCCGTACCAGGCGTGGGAGCGGATGGGCTACTGGGCCGTGCACCACCATCGGGGCCGCTCGGCCCTGGCCAGACGGATCTTCGAGCGGATCGTGGAGGCCCGCGCCGACCAGGACAACGAGCAGTGGCACCTGCTGATCCTGCAGGACCTGGTGCAGCGCACCGGGCAGCGGCAGACCTGGCTGCTGCACCGGGCCGCCCCCTGGCTGATCGCGTTCTTCTACTACCACGTGTCCTGGGTGCTGTTCCTGGTCAGGCCGGACTGGAGTTACCGGCTGAACGCGGAGTTCGAGGACCACGCCGAGCACGAGTACATGACGTTCGTGGCCGAGAACCCTGAGCTGGACTTCGTGCCCGACCCCGGCACGTACGCCGCCGAGTACGGCCGCTACCGCTCGGTGGCCGACCTGCTCCGGCAGATCGGCCACGACGAGCGCACCCACAAGCTCGACAGCCTGGAGAGCATGCGCGAGCCCCGTGTCCGCTAAACCTTCACTGGTTCCGGGGCTGCCGCGGCCGGGCGCAGCACACCCACGGCGAGCAGCGCTGCGGCCACGCAGAACGCGGCCCCGACCCACGAGCCCAGGTGCATGGCCGACGTGAACGCCTGGTTGCCGGCCTCGGCGAAGCCCGACAGATGCGCGCCGCCGATCGACTCCCTGGCGGCGGCGGGCAGGCCGGCCGGCATCTGCGAGGTGTACTGCCCGGCCAGCACGCTGCCCAGGACCGCGATGCTCATCGCCATGCCGACCTGCTGGACGGTGTCGTTGAGCGCCGACCCGACGCCGGCGTGCTCCATGGGGATGGCGCTCATGAGCGAGGAGTACGCGGACGGCCCGGCCAGCCCGCCGCCGATGCCCATGATCACCAGCCCGGTCAGGAGCGGGAGGTATCCGGTGGTCGTGGCCATGACGACGAACCCGCCGGCCATCACCAGCAGGCCGGTCCCGATCAGCACCCGGTTGCTGGCCTTCTTGCCCAGGCCGGCGCCCACGCCGTTGAAGATCGCGGCGGCCACGCCGTAGGGGAGCATGGCCAGACCGGCCTGCATCTCCTTGTAGCCCAGCACGAACTGCAGGTACTGGGTCAGCATGAGCATCACGGCGCCCGCGCCGAAGGCCATCAGCAGGATCGAGAACGACGCGCCGCTGAAGTTGCGGTTGGCGAACAGGTGCAGGGGCAGCATCGGCTGTGCCTGCTTGCGCTCCCAGACCACGAAGCCGCCGAGGGCGAGGACCGCGATCGCGATGCCGATCACGTTCCACTCGCGCTCGATGATGACGTACACGGCCGCCGTCAGGCCGACCGTCGACAGCACCACGCCCACCGGGTCGATCTTCCGCCCGCTGCTGCGGCTCTCGGGCATGAGCACGACGGCCGCCACGATGGCGATCGCCGCGATGGGGATGTTCACCAGGAAGACCGAGCCCCACCAGTAGTGCTGCAGCATGAGGCCGCCCAGGGTGGGGCCCGACACCATGCCGACCAGGGCCACCGCGCTCCAGGAGGCCATCGCCTTGCGCCGCTCCGTCTCGTCGAAGACGGTCATCAGGATCGACAGGGTGGAGGGCATGACCAGCGATCCGCCGATGCCCATCAGCGCGCGGGCGGCGATGAGCTGCCAGGGCTCGGTGACGAGCACGGCCAGCAGCGACGCGCCGCCGAAGAAGGCCAGGCCGACGATCAGGAACAGGCGGCGGCCGTACTTGTCGGACAGGCTGCCCGAGGTGAGCAGCAGACCGGCGTAGGCCAGCACGTACGCGTCGATGATCCATTGGATGTCCGACGGCGTCGCGCCCATTTCCTCGTTCAGCGAGGGGATGGCGAGGTTGAGAACGGTGTTGTCGACGACAAGCACCAGAAGCGCCAAGCAGAGTACGACGAGAATCCACCAGCGGCGGGGGTCTCGTACAGTGTTCGAGTCCACTCGCACAGCGTACGATGGACTGCGTACAGCAGTCCATCGCAATAACGCGAAGCGGATTACGACAACCCTCGTACAGTGTGCGAGTGGATTTATCCTTGGAGGATGACCGGCAAGCAGTTCGCCTCCGTATGGCTTCGCGAGCCGCGCAAGACCGCGAGCCCGGGGCGCAGCCGTGACGAGATCGTCCGCGCCGCGATCGAGATCCTCGACGCGGAGGGCCTCGACGGGCTCAGCATGCGCAAGCTGGGCGCCAAGCTGAGCGCGGGCGCCACCAGCATCTATTGGTACGTCGCCCACAAGGACGAGCTCCTGGAGCTGGTCTACGACCAGGTGTGGGGCGAGATGAGCATGCCCGAGCCGGAGGACGTCGGCTGGCGCGACGCGGCCTCGGCACTGGCCTACAGCATGCGCTCCGTGATCCTGCGCCACCCGTGGTCGGCCGACCTCCTCGGCCGCATGCCCGCGCTCGGCCCCAACGCCATCCAGGTCGCCGACCGGATGCGCCGGATGTTCAAGCTGGCCGGGTTCGCGGGGATGGACGTCGACTACGCCGGCAGCACACTCACCGCCTACATCTACGGCATGACCATCCCCGAGGTCGCCTGGAACTCCGCCATGGGCGAGCACGAGTACGACCCCGCCGAGATGAAGGAGATGGTCACCAGGGCGGTCAAGGACTATCCGGACATGCTGGAGCGCATGGACATGACCGCCTACGACGATCCCCAGACCCTCCGCCAGGTGGCCTTCGACTTCGGGCTCATGTCGGTGCTCGACGGCCTTGAGCGGCGGCTGCCGACGTAGCAGGATCCCGGCATGAGCGATTTCCGTGCCGCCCGCGATTTCCTCCTCCACGCCGACGCCGCCACCGCCCGCCGCGACTTCCGCTGGCCGGAGCTCGAGGAGTTCAACTGGGCGCTCGACTGGTTCGACGGGGTGCTGGCCGCCGAGACCCCCGACGCCGTCGCTCTCAAGATCGTGGGAGCGAGCACCGCCCGCTACACCTTCGCCGAGCTGTCCGCCCGCTCCGGCCAGGTCGCCAACTGGCTGCACCTCCAGGGCGTGCGCCGGGGCGACCGGGTCCTGCTCATGCTGGGCAACCAGGCCGAGCTGTGGGAGTCGCTGCTGGCCGCGATGAAGCTGGGCGCGGTCATCATCCCGGCAACGACGCTGCTGACCGCCAAGGACATCTCGGAGCGCATCGTCAGGGGCGGCGTCGCCCATGTGATCGCCAACGCCGCCGACGCGGGCAAGTTCGGGGCCGGCGAATACACGAAGATCGCCGTCGGCGACGCCTACAACTGGCTGCCGTACCACGAGGCGTACGAGGAGGACCCGCTCTTCGTCCCCGACGCGCCGACGCGAGCCGACGACACGCTGCTGCTCTACTTCACCTCCGGCACGACCTCGCAGCCGAAGCTGGTCGAGCACACGCACGCGTCCTATCCGGCCGGGCACCTGTCGACGATGTTCTGGATCGGGCTGAAGCCGGGCGACATGCACCTCAACGTCTCCTCGCCCGGATGGGCCAAGCACGCCTGGAGCAACGTCTTCGCCCCCTGGAACGCGGGCGCCACCGTGCTGATCCACGACTACCACCGCTTCTCCGCGCCCGCGCTGCTGGAGGTGCTGCGGGACGAGCGGGTCACCACGTTCTGCGCGCCGCCGACGGTGTGGCGGATGCTCATCCAGGAGGATCTCGCCGGGTGGCGGTTGCCGCTGCGCACGGCCGTGGCCGCCGGCGAACCGCTCAACCCGGAGATCATCGACCAGGTCGCCAAGGCGTGGGGCATCACGATCCGGGACGGCTACGGCCAGACCGAGACCACCGCGCAGATCGGGAACGCGCCGGACGAGCCGGTCAAGCCCGGATCGATGGGGCGTCCGCTGCCCGGCTACGACGTCGTGCTGATCGACCCCGTCAGCGGCAGGCCCGGGGACGACGGCGAGATCTGCCTGCCGCTGGACGCCCGCCGCCCCATGGGCCTCATGTCCGGATATGTCGGTGGACTGAGTGATGCGATGCGCGGCGGTTTCTACCACACCGGCGACGTCGCCACCCGCGACGAGGACGGCTACATCACCTACGTCGGCCGGACCGACGACGTCTTCAAGGCCTCCGACTACCGCATCTCGCCGTTCGAGCTGGAGAGCGTGCTGCTGGAGCACGCCGCCGTGGCCGAGGCCGCCGTGGTGCCCGCCCCCGATCCGGTACGCCTGGCCGTACCGAAGGCCTATGTGACGCTCGCGCCCGGGTTCGAGCCGGACGAGGCGACCGCTCGCTCGATCTTCGAGCACTGCCGCAGAGAACTGGCGCCCTACAAGCGGGTGCGGCGGCTGGAATTCGCCGAGCTGCCCAAGACGATCTCCGGCAAGATCCGCCGGGTCGAGCTGCGGGTGCGGGAACCTCGCCAGGAGTACCGGGAGGAGGACCTCAGCGCGTGACAAAGCGTAAATGGGAGCATGGCCGTTCTTACAGAACGATCGGCTAGGCTCTGCCCCGTGTTGCCCACCATCGCCGATGTCCTCGCACTGGAGACCGTACGCCGGGGCAGCCCGCGCGTGGTCGCGGGCGCCGACCGGCTCGACACCAGGGTCCGGTGGGTGCACGTCGGCGAGATCGCCGACCTCGCCCACCTGCTGCGCGGCGGGGAGCTGGTGCTCACCACGGGCGTGGCGCTGCCCGAAGACCCGGAGAAGCTCGCCGACTACATCGGCGACCTCGCCTCCGTGGGCGCCTCGGGGCTGATCGTCGAGCTGGGCCGCAGGTTCGTCAAGGAGCTGCCGCCCGCCGTGGTCAAGAAGGCCGAGGAGCACGGGCTGCCGCTCATCGTGCTGGCCCGCGAGACGCCGTTCGTGCAGATCACCGAGTCCGTGCACGCGCGGATCATCGACATCCAGCTGGAGGAGCTGCGCGCCTCCGAGCAACTTCACGAGGTCTTCACCGAGCTGTCGGTCGAGGGCGCCTCGCCCGCCGAGGTGCTGGCGCAGGTGGCCAGGCTGTCCAACCGGCCCGTGCTGCTGGAGAACCTCGCCCACCAGGTGCTGGCCTGCGAGTCCGCCGGGCGCGACGCGGGCGCGCTGCTGGCCGGCTGGGAGGCCAGGTCCAGGGGCGTGGCCCCGGCCGAGCGGACCGCGTACGACGCCGCGTCCGGATGGGTGGTCACCACGGTGGGGGCGCGCGGGCAGGACTGGGGCCGGCTGATCCTGATCTGCGACTCGGCGCCGACGCCGCGCGACATGGTGCTGGCCGAGCGCGCCGCCACCACGCTCGCCCTGGGCCGCCTGCTCGAACGCCACCAGGAGTCCCTCGAACGCCAGGCACACGGCACGATCATCACCGGCATCCTGACCCACGCCTACGCCGACCCCGACGAGGCCGCCGCCCGCGCCAGGGCCGTCGGCGTGCCCCTCACGGGACGCAAGCTGATCAGCGTGGTCATCAGGCCCACCGAGCCGGCCGACCAGGCACTCGACGGCCAGGCCCAGCTCGGCGAGCTGGCCGAGGCCACCGCCGCCGCCTGCCGCGACGCCCGCCTGCCCGCCCTCGTCGGCGCCCTCGACCAGGAACGCGTCGGGGTCCTGCTGCCCCTCCCGCCCCGCACGCAGGCCGAGCCCGCGCTGACCGCGCTCGCCGAGCGGCTGCGCGTGCTGTGGCGGCCGGGCGGGCTCGCGTTCGTGCTGGCGGCGGGCTCGGTCGTGGAGTCCATCAGGGACGTACGGCGCAGCTTCCTGGAGGCCGAGCAGGTGGCAGACGTGGCCGTCCGCCAGCCGGACGGGCGCGCCTTCTACCGGCTGCCCGACCTGCGCCTGCGGGGGCTGCTGCACCTGCTGCGCGACGACGCCCGGCTGCAGACGTTCGCGGAGCGGGAGCTGGGGCCGCTGCTGGCGCACGACGCCCAGCGGGGCGGCGACCTGACCCGGATCCTGCGCATCTACCTCGACGCGGGGCGCAACAAAGCGGTCGCCGCGCAGAAGGCCCACCTGTCAAGGCCCGCCTTCTACGACCGCCTGCGCCGCCTCGAACGCGTCCTCGACACCGATCTGGACGACGTCGAGTCCTGCATGTCACTCCACGTCGCGCTCCTGGCCCTGGAGTCCTTCCGCCGCGAACCCCGCTGACCGCCCCGGGCGCCTAGCGTCGCATTCGTGCCCCTCTTCTTCAACGCCGTGGAGGCCGCGGCGCACCGGCTGTCGATCGTGCCTCCGATGCTCGACTACTTCGGCGTCCTGGGCCTGCACGCGCTCGTCGCGGCGGCCAGGACGGGCGTCTTCGACGCCCTGCGCGAGCGGCCGTCCACCGGCGCCGAGCTCGCCGCCACGCTCGGCCTGGACGCCCGCTCCTCGGACATGCTGTTACGCTCCCTGGCCGGGCTCGGCTACCTGCGGGTCCGCGGCGGCCGCTACCGCCTGACCCGCGCCTCACGACTGTGGTTCACGACGGACTCGCCACAGTCCCTGGTGGCAGGGCTGGAGTTCTGGGAACGCACGGCGTGCGTCATCTGGCCCCGGTTGGAGAAGGCGGTGCGCGACGGGGCGCCCGCCACGCCCTTCTACGAGCTGCTGGAAGGCGATCCCGAGCTGTCCCGGTCGTTCCAGGCGTGGACGGCGGCGCTGGCCGGGCGGCAGGCTCCGGCGATGGCCAGGGCCGTCCCGGTGCCGCGCGCCGCCCGGCGGGTGCTGGACGTGGGCGGCGGCCACGGCCGGTTCAGCCTGGAGCTGCTGCGGCGGCACCCCCGGCTCCACGCCACTGTGCTGGACCTGCCGCAGGCGCTCCAGGCCACCGCCGCCCATCCCCGGCTGAGCGTGCGTGCCGGGTCGTTCCTGGACGGCGACCTGGGTGACGGGTACGACATCGCGCTGCTGTTCAACGTCGTCCACGGGCTGGAGGACGCGCAGGCCGCCACTCTCCTGGGGCGGGTGGCCGCGGCCCTCAATCCCGGCGGGACGGTCGTGGTGGGCGACCAGTTCGGGGACAGCGTCATGCCCGGCCGGGCCAGCCGCGCCCTGCTGCACCTGCTGGACCTGAACTACCTGGTCACGGCCGGCGGCAGGGTGCGCGGCTTCCGGGAGATGTCGGAGCTGCTGCGGGCCGCGGGCTTCCGCGCACCCCGGCACCGCCGCCCCCTCCGCTCCGTCCCCACCGAACTGGCCCTGGCCTCACTCCCCACCCACCGGCCGCGCTGAGCACCCGCCGCCACCCGCCACCGCCCGCCGCCGCGAACCCCGCTAGAAGCCCATCGCCGCCCGTACCTCGTCCAGTGTCATGATCGCCCGCTCTCTCGCCGCCGCGTTCCCCGCGGTCAGGATCTGCCGCACCTCCTCCTCGGTGTGCTCGGCGCGGCGCTTCCTGATCGGCCGCAGGAACTCGTTGACCGCCTCGGTGGCCAGCCTCTTGAGCGCGGACGCGCCCCCGTCCCCGATCTCCTCCGCGATGTCCTGCGGCGAGCGGCCGAGGCAGAGGCCGGCCAGGGTGAGGAGGTTCGCCACCTCGGGCCGGTGCGTCTCGTCGAAGGTGATCAGCCGCTCGGAGTCGGTGCGGGCCTTGCGGATGAGGGCGGCCGTCTCGTCCTCGGTGGCCGACAGGGCGATGGCGTTGCCGCGGCTCTTGCTCATCTTGCCGCCGTCGAGCCCCTGCAGCATCGGCCGTTCGCCCATCATGGCCTCGGGCTCCGGGAACACCTCGCCGTAGCGCTCGTTGAAGCGGCGCGCCACCAGCCGCGTCACCTCCACGTGCGGGAGCTGGTCCTTGCCCACGGGCACCAGCGTGCCCTTGCAGAACAGGATGTCGGCCGCCTGGTGCACCGGATAGGTGAACATCAGGCCGCTGACCGCCCGCTGCGAGCTGTGCGCGATCTCGTCCTTGACCGTGGGGTTGCGGTGCAGCTCGGAGACCGACACCAGGCTCAGGAAGGGCAGCAGCAGCTGGTTCAGCTCGGGGACGGCGCTGTGCTGGAAGATCGTCACCTTGGCCGGGTCGATGCCCACCGCCAGATAGTCGAGCAGCAGCTCGGTGATGTTGCGTTGGATCGCGCCGGGTAGATCGCGATCGGTGATCACCTGGTAGTCGGCGATCAGCACGTACATCGGGAACTTGTCCTGCAACGCGACGCGGTTGGCCAGCGAGCCGAAGTAATGGCCCAGATGCAGCGATCCGGTCGGACGGTCACCGGTGAGTACGACGTCGTTCATTTCGGTCTCTCTCTTTCAGGTCACGCCGTCTCGGAGAGGACCGCACGCTTGGAGGGCCGTCTCGAAGACGGCCCGTGCATGAGGAAATCAGCGGCCGTCTGTCGGCCGCCACCACATGCTGATGCGTGTCATACGCGAAGTGTATCCGTTTGCGGTGTCAATCTCGTAACCTCTTTTACCGTTTCGCGTGTTCGCCTGCCCTGGCGACCATGATCTCGCCAGTATGGTGCGGTCCCTTTTCCGCCCTCTGGAGAATTCATGTCTCGACGCACCCTCGCCGGTGGCCTGGCCATAGCCGCCGCGCTCTCCCTCACCACCCTGCCCGCCGCGGCGGAGCAGGCGTCGGTGCGGTTCCCGTCGGCCAAGTTCCCGCTGGGCAGCAGGCCCGTGCCGACCAAGACGATGACCGCCGTCGCGCAGGGCATCGACATGTACGACGTGAAGGCCGGCTCGGCGACCGACGGCTACACGGTGACCGTGTTGATGCCGAGCGGCCGCGACTACGGAATGCAGACGACCGCCGACGCCAAGGCCGCCGAAGTGGAGGCCGCCGGCGAGACCCCCAGCGTGCAGAAGGTGGTACGGCCGAGCGTCGCCGACGCCGCCTCCCAGACCGTGTACATGGTCCGGGTCGGCCTCTGGTCCCTCGACGACAAGAAGAAGGCCGAGGAGACCGCCAAGAAGCTCAAGGAAGCGGGGCTGAAGGTCAAGGTCGACTACCTCGGCGACGACGGGCTCAAGACCACCGGTCCCTGGGACGTCAAAGTCGTGATGATCGACGCCGGGGCGTTCGGCGGCTCGTTCGCGGCCTCGCTCGGCACCAGCGTGGCCAAGCGGGAGACCGTCTCGTCGATCGCCAAGGCCCAGAACGCGCTGGTCGGCGTCAACGGCGGCTTCTTCAACATCCACACCGACAAGGCCCTGCGCGGCGAGCCCGTCGGCGCGTCCGTGGTCAAGGGCAAGCTGCTCAGCGAGGCCGTCCCCGGTCGCTCGGCCGTCGTGCTCAAGGGTCGTACGGCCAAGATCACCGAGCTGAAGACCACCGTCACCGCCACCTCCCAGGACGGCCAGAAGACCGAGATCAACGGCGTCAACCGGGCCGTCACGACGGACGAGCTGGTGCTGTACACCGAGGAGTGGGGCGCCAAGACGCCCACCGGCGGGACCGACGCCGTCCTCGACGCCAACGGCAAGGTCGTCGGCCTGCGCGAGTCGGGCGCCGCAGTGGCCGCCGGGACGCGGGTGCTGCACGGCAACGGCCTGGCCGCCGACTGGCTCAACGAGCACGCCTTCCAGGACTGGACGGTCAAGGTCGACACCAAGGTCGTGGACCTGCGTACCGACAAGGCGCTCGCGCTGACCCCGGACCTCAACGTGATCGCGGGCAGCGTCGGCCTCGTGCGGAACGGCAAGGTGAAGATCACCGCCAAGCAGGACGGCCACGACTCCGTCAACATGATCCTGCGCCGCCACCCGCGCACCCTCCTCGGCACCACGAGGAACGGCAGCCTCATCATCGCCACCATCGACGGCCGAAACCCGGGCGTGACCGTGGGGGCGAACTTCCTCGAGGCCGCCCAGTTCATGCGGTGGCTGGGTGCCACGCAGGCCATCAACCTGGACGGGGGCGGCTCGACGGCCATGGTGGTCGGCAACAAGCTGATCAACCGGCCCTCGGACGGCGTGGAGCGCGGCGTCGGCGACGCCCTCCTGGTCCTGCCCAAGTAACACACCAGGCCCGAACGAACCGCAGCCGTGCCACCAGCCCCTGGTGCACGGCTGCACCCCACCTACCCGGGCACCTTCGCCGCTGCGGCCGGCCGATAACGCACGTTCACGACCCGACGCGACGTCACCTCCACCGGCGAGGCACGGCCGCGCCCGCCCACGTGGGCACCTTCGCCGCTGCAGCGGGCCGGAAACGGACCTTCACGACCCGACGCGAGATCACCTCCACCGATGAGGCACGGCCGTGCCCACCTGCTCGAGGGCCTTCGCCGTTGCGTCTGGCCGGCAGCGCACGTTCACGGCCGAGGCGAGCTCGTCTTCGCCGTTGCGGCGGGCCGGTAGCGGACGTTCACGACCGACGCGGGGTCGGCTTCACCGAGCCGGTGGAGGCGGATCGGCTCGGCACCGGGGTTGTCGTACAGCCGGATGCCCTCACCCAGCAGGACCGGCGCGATGTGCAGGTCGATCTCGTCGATCAGCCCCAGTTCGAGCAGCTGACGGCCGATGGTCGGCGAGAACACCTCGAGGTTCTTGCCCCCGGCCGCCTCCAGACCGATCCGCACCGCCTCGGCCGGGTCGCAGCTCAGGAACGTGACTCCGTCGGTGGGCGTCGCGTCCTCCGGGTGATGGGTGAGCACGAAGAGGGGCCCCTTCCAGGCGCCACCGTAGATGCCGCTGGGATCCGGGTAATGGTCCCAGCCGTCTCGACCGCCCAGCACGGCACCCGTGGTCTCGACGTACTCATCGACCAGGCCCGGCCGGAACGAGGTCCCGGCCATCCAGCCCATCTCGTGGTTCGGCCCCGCCACGAACCCGTCCAGCGACATCGTGAAGTGCCAGAGCACCTTTCCGCCCGCGGTCTGCGGCTCGGTGTCGCTCATTCGTTGCCTCCTGCATCTGCTTGCGATTTGCAACCGGTAATCTCACGCTAGGCCAACTGGTGGTAGATTGCAACCAGTTCGGAGGTGAGGTGTGAGTTGGCGGAGTCGGCGCGTTCTGGTTGTCCGATCAATGCCGCGGTCGAGGCGTTCGGTGACAGCTGGAGCCTGCTCGTGCTGCGGGACGTGATGTTCGGGAGCCGGCGCTACTTCCGGGAGTTGCTCGCCGGCTCCGAGGAGGGGATCGCCTCCAACATCCTGGCCGACCGGCTGAAGCGCCTGGTGAACGCGGGCCTGCTGACCCGCGAGGACGCGGGGCCCGGACGGCGGGCCGCCTACAGCCTGACCGAGGCGTCCATCCAGCTGGTCCCGATCTTCGCGCAGCTCGGCGAGTGGGGGCTGCGCCACCGCCCGACCACGAAGCGGCTGCGGGTGCGAGCGGAACTGCTCGCGGCCGGCGGACCGGAGCTGTGGAACGAGTTCATGGCCGAGCTCCGGACCATCCACCTCGGCGCCCCGCCGCCGGAACGGAACGGCCCAAGCGTCATGGAACGCCTCGCCAAGGCCTACACCGACGCGCTCTGACGCCTTGAACGGGAATCAGACACAACGCCACCGTGCTCTGAACGCTCTACGCGACGCCATGCCCCTCGCTTGAGAGGTACACAGCCGCGCGACGACCATGACGCCATGCGCGGCATCGACGTGTGCTATGCGAGCGTCGATGTGCGCTGTGCGAGCGTCGACATTCGCCGTGCGGGCACTGACATCCGCTGTGCGGACGTGGAGGCGCGACGTGGAGGCGCGACGTGCGGGCGCTGACATCCGCCGCGCAGACGCCAACATGCGCCGTGCGCACGTGGACGCGCGACGTGCGGGCGTGAACGCGCGACGTGCGGGCATGGACGGGCAACGTGCAGGCGCTGACATCCGCCGGGTAGCCACCGATATGCGCCGTGCGGGCGTGGACGCGTGACATGCGGTCGGATCTTAAGCGTCCACCGGCAGACCCATGTCCGGTTTCACGGCCTTCATTGCAAGGTGCGACGTCACCTGCGCCACCCCCGGCAGCCCGGAGAGGGTCTCGGAGTAGAAGCGCTCGTACGCCGCCAGATCCGCCACCGCCACCCGCAGCAGGAAGTCCGGATCGCCGAACAGCCGGTGCGCCTCCACCACCTCCGGCATCCCCGCCACCAGCCGCTCGAACTCCGCCACCGTGTCGTGATCCTCATACCTCATCACCACGGTGACGAACGCCTGGAACCCCCGGCCCACCGCGTCCCCTTCGACCAGCGCCCGGTAGCCGCGGATGACGCCGGACTCCTCCAACTGCCGCACCCGGCGCAGGCACGGCGACGGTGTGAGCCCGACCCGGTCAGCCAGCTCGGTGTTGCTCAGCCGCCCGTCCCGCTGCAGCTCCTGGAGGATCCTGCGGTCAATCCTGTCCACAGCGCAATATCCTGCCACTCCGCCGCCCGAAGTAGCACGAACAGACCATCGCGTGCCAGCCCTCCTTGACTACCGTCCCACAAGGAGGTGGTTCTCATGGAAACCCGGCTGCTGGTGCTCTTCCTCGGCATGGACCTGCTGCTGATCTGCACGCCGGGCCCCGACATGCTCTACGTCATGGCCCGCTCGCTCGGCCAGGGCCGCCGCACCGGCCTCACGGCGGTGGCGGGGATCTGCTCGGGCTACACCGTGCACACGGTCCTGGCCGCCGCCGGCCTCGCCGCCGCACTTCGCGCGGTCCCCGCCGCATTGCCCGCGATGCGGTACGCCGGCGCCGCATATCTGGTCTTCCTGGCGATCAAGACCCTGGCGTCGCTCAGGAACCCCGCCACCCCGGTCCCGGGCGCGACCCCGCAGCCCACGGGCAGGGTGTTGCGACAGAGCATGCTCACGGCCCTGCTCAACCCGAAGGGAGTGCTGCTCTACCTGTCGCTGATGCCCCAGTTCATCTCCACGGAGACGGGCGTCCCTCTGGGCTTTCAACTCGCCGTACTCGGCCTGCTCCATGTCGCGAACTGCGCCGTCCTGTACGGCCTGCTCGCCCTGGCCACGGCACGGGCCAGCCACGCCCTGACCCGGACCCCGAAGGCCGCCCGCCGGATCTCGGCCGTCTCCGGCACGATGCTCCTGGTGGTCGCGGCCGCCACGCTAGGCACCCATTGAACACAAAAAAAAAGGGGGTCCGACGCACAAGGCGTCGAACCCCCCTCAAAGATTGTCCGGCGGCGACCTACTCTCCCACACCCTCCCGAGTGCAGTACCATCGGCGCAGAGAAGCTTAACTTCCGGGTTCGGAAT
>NZ_JBSGFQ010000089.1:0-55243 GCF_053603495.1 Nonomuraea sp. NPDC004186
GACCAGGGGCCGAAAAGAGCTGTTGGCGTTCCTGATCACCGAATGGGGCGAGGCTGAGCTCGGCCCAGCCCGCCCGCCGGGCGGCTCTTCTTTGTGTCGGGTGGTTCCCCCGATACGGGCGCGTGAGGATCACGCCCCACCCCCGGCTTCAACGAGCGGCCAAGGGATCCCGGCCCCCGCGCGGCTCATGACCGCGCGCGAGCCCGGGAAGTCACTTCGCGAGCAACGAGCGAAGAACGTACTGCATGATCCCGCCGTGCCGGTAGTAGTCGGCCTCGCCCGGCGTGTCGATGCGCACCACAGCGTCGAACTCGACCTCGCCGGCCTTGACGTGGACCGTGCTCGGGATGCCGCCGGAGTTGAGCTCCTCGACACCCGTGATGTCGAAGGTCTCCTCGCCGGTCAGCCCGAGCGACTCCGCCGTGGCGCCCTCGGGGAACTGCAGCGGGAGCACGCCCATGCCGATCAGGTTGGAGCGGTGGATGCGCTCGTACGACTCGGCGATGACCGCGCGCACGCCCAGCAGCGCCGTGCCCTTGGCCGCCCAGTCGCGCGAGGAGCCGGAGCCGTACTCCTTGCCCGCCAGCACCACCAGCGGCGTCTCGGCCGCGGCGTAGTTGACCGAGGCGTCGTAGATGAACGACACCGGCCCGTCGGGCTGGGTGAAGTCGCGGGTGTAGCCGCCCTCGGTGCCCGGCGCGATCTGGTTGCGCAGGCGGATGTTGGCGAACGTGCCCCGGATCATCACCTCGTGGTTGCCGCGCCGCGAGCCGTAGGAGTTGAAGTCCTTCACCTCGACCCCGTTGGCCTGCAGATATTGCGCGGCCGGGGTGCCGGTCTTGATGGAGCCGGCCGGCGAGATGTGGTCGGTGGTGACCGAGTCGCCGACCTTGACCAGCACGCGGGCGCCGGCGATGTCGGTGACGGGCTCCGGCTTCGACGGCATGCCGTCGAAGTAGGGGGCCTTGCGCACGTAGGTCGAGGACGGGTCCCACTCGAACGTGTCGCCGGTCGGGATCGGCAGCGAGCGCCAGTGGTCGTCGCCCTTGAACACGTCGGCGTAGTCGCGCTCGAACATGTCACGGCCGATGGAGGAGTTGACCACCGCGGAGATCTCCTCCGGCGACGGCCAGATGTCCCTCAGGTAGACGGGCTTGCCGTCGTTGCCCAGGCCCAGCGGCTCGGTGTCGAGGTCGACGTCCATGGTCCCGGCCAGCGCGTACGCCACCACGAGCGGCGGCGAGGCCAGGTAGTTCATCTTGACGTCGGGGTTGATGCGGCCCTCGAAGTTGCGGTTGCCCGACAGCACGGCCGTGACCGCGAGGTCGTTGGCCTGCACGGCCTCGGAGATCTCGGGCGGCAGCGGGCCCGAGTTTCCGATGCAGGTGGTGCAGCCGTAGCCGACGAGGTTGAAGCCGATCTTGTCGAGGTACGGCTGGAGCCCCGAGCGCTCGAAGTAGCCTGTGACGACCTGCGAGCCGGGGGCCAGCGAGGTCTTGACCCACGGCTTGCGGGTCAGGCCCTTCTCGACGGCGTTGCGGGCCAGCAGCGCCGCGCCGAGCATGACGTACGGGTTGGAGGTGTTGGTGCACGAGGTGATCGCGGCGATCGAGACGATGCCGTGGTCGATCTCGAACGAGGTGCCGTCGGCCAGCGTGACCGCCACCGGCTTGTGCGGCCGGCCGCCGTTGGCGCGGGCGTTGGAGGCGGGCGCGTCGGAGGCCGGGAAGGTCTCCTGGCCCGCCTCGTCGACGCCGTCCTCGACGTAGTTCTGGACGTCGTGGCGCCAGGTGGCCTTGGCGGCCGACAGCGCGATGCGGTCCTGCGGGCGCTTGGGGCCGGCGATGGACGGCACGACGGTGCCGAGGTCGAGCTCGATGTACTCGGAGAAGACCGGCTCGGGCGCGGACGGGTCGAGCCAGAGGCCCTGGGTCTTGGCGTACGCCTCGACGAGCGCGATCTGCTCCTCGGAGCGGCCGGTCAGGCGCAGGTAGTCGACGGTCTGGCCGTCGATCGGGAAGATCGCGCAGGTGGAGCCGAACTCGGGGCTCATGTTGCCGATCGTGGCCCGGTCGGCCAGCGGCACGGACGAGACGCCCTCGCCGTAGAACTCCACGAACTTGCCGACGACGCCGTGCTTGCGCAGGATCTCGGTGATCGTGAGCACCAGGTCGGTGGCGGTGGCCCCGGCGGGCAGCTTGCCGTTGAGCTTGAAGCCGACCACGCGCGGGATGAGCATGGAGATCGGCTGGCCGAGCATCGCGGCCTCGGCCTCGATGCCGCCGACGCCCCAGCCCAGGACGCCGATGCCGTTCTCCATGGTGGTGTGGGAGTCGGTGCCGACGCAGGTGTCGGGGTACGCCTTGCCGTCGCGGATCATCACCACGCGGGCCAGGTGCTCGATGTTGACCTGGTGGACGATGCCGGTGCCGGGCGGGACGACCTTGAACTCGTCGAAGGCCGTCTGGCCCCAGCGCAGGAACTGGTAGCGCTCGCGGTTGCGCTCGTACTCGCGCTCGACGTTGCGCTGGAAGGCGTCGGGGTGGCCGAAGAAGTCGACGATGACCGAGTGGTCGATGACCATCTCGGCCGGCGCGAGCGGGTTGATGCGGGCCGCGTCGCCGCCGAGGTCACGCACGGCCTCGCGCATGGTGGCCAGGTCGACCACGCAGGGGACGCCGGTGAAGTCCTGCATGATGACGCGCGCGGGCGTGAACTGGATCTCCACGCTCGGCGCCGCCTTCGGGTCCCAGCCACCCAGCGCCCGGATGTGGTCGGCGGTGATGTTCGCGCCGTCCTCGGTGCGGAGGAGGTTTTCCAGCAGGATCTTCAGGCTGTACGGGAGGCGTGCGGCGCCCTCGACGGCATCCAGCCGGAAAATCTCGTACGACGCGTCGCCGACGCGTAGCGTGTCACGGCTGCCGAAGCTGTTCGCGGACACGGTGATTCGCCTCCTCCATCAGACTTTTTCCTCAGACCAAATCCTGCCGCACTCTTCGCACGACCAGCACGTTAGGTGACCCTAACTGGCGAGCTCCGCGGCGGATGTCTCGACGTCAAGATATCCCTAGGTTATCTCGACATCAAGTTAACCGGGTGCCAGCCGCCAGAACAGCAGGCCGACGATGGCCACCGACAGGATCGGCGCGAGGATCTTCTGCTCGAACGTCTTGCCGGTCTTGATGCCGATCTTCCACGGCAGCACGAACTTGGCCCCCAGCGGCCACAGCACCGGACAGCCCCGTTCGGTCATGCAGTCGCCGACGACATGGATGAGGCACCCGATCGCCACCGCGAGCCCCAGCCAGGCGTAGCCCACGCCGAGCGAGAGGAAGACGGCGTAAAGCCCGGCGGTCAGCCCGATGTTGATCATCGCGGAACCCGCCTTGTTGCCGGGGATCCCGACGCCGATCGCCCGCAGGGCCAGGCCGATGAGCAGCACGACCATGATGTCGCGCCCGATGGGATAGGTGTTGGCCAGCCAGTGGGCCCCGAATCCGAGCGCCGCCGCGAACACCAGCGAGTGGGTCGCGCCGCGGTGGCCGCCGCTGATCCAGCACACGGCCTTGCTGAGCGCCCACGTGACCGGCCCGAACGTCTGCGCGATCGTCGCGCTCGGATGGTCGAGGTCGGGCAGCATCGCGGCGCCCGCGCAGATGAGGGCACCGGCGATCAGCTCCGCCGGGCTGAGCGCGGTGGCCATGATTCCCGTCTCGACGAACCGGGACGACTCGTTCAGCAACGGAAGTGCGGCGAGGGGCGGCGCCAGCCCCAGCCAGGCGATGGCCCCGGTCATCGCGTGCGTGTGCCCCATCATGATCCGGACTGTACGGCAAAGAAGTCCTTTACGCGCCGAGACCCGCCTGGCGGGGCCTTCACGATGGCCTGGGGCCGATCCGCGACGCGTTACTTGGCGAAAATATGGGGATACGTGGTCACGCACGGTCTTCGCGGCCGGCCTGCTCGCCGACCCGCTCCCCCGCGCACGCGAGCGGGAAGGAGCTGGGTGCGCGGTCCCGAAAAGTCCCCGCAAACGCAGACGAGGCCGTCTCCGCGGCGACAGCACCCCCCAGCCCTGCCGACGCGGAACGACCTCGTCTGCTCTAGATAACGAGCCTTTCCTCAATCCTGTTCCCGGATTCCGCAACTTTTTCGTGATCTGGCTCACTCCCGCACCGGCCTTGCTAACGACACACTATCGATATATCGTTGACGCATCGAGAACAGATCACGATATAGGGGGAGAAATGGATTCCGCACAGGCAGCAGGCGGGCACTGGCCCGGCGCGCACGAGTACCGGCAGGCGGCCCGTGAGGCCAAGCAGGCCGCCCGCGAGGCGTTCAGGGCCGTTTCCGAGGCCTTCGACGACATGGGTGGCCGCCGCCACCATCACGAGCACCGCCAGCGCGGCAGGCGTGGCGGCCCCGGCGGGCCGTTCCCGTTCGACTGGGGGCGCGGCCCCTGGGGCGGCCCCGGCGGGCCGTGGGGCGGCCAGCGGGGCTGGGGCGGCCGGGGCCGCAAGGCCAAGCGGGGCGACGTCCGCGCCGCGATCCTGGCCCTGCTCTCGGAGGAGCCGCGCAACGGCTACCAGATCATCCAGGAGATCGCCGAGCGCAGCGAGGGCGGCTGGAAGCCCAGCCCCGGCGCCGTCTACCCGGCGCTGCAGCAGCTCACCGACGAGGGCCTGGTGATCTCGGAGGAGAGCGAGGGCCGCAAGACCTTCCGCCTCACCGAGGCGGGGCGCAACTACATCGAGTCGCACGCGGACGAGGTCCGGGCCCCGTGGGACGAGATGCGCCCCGACATCGACGACAACACCGCCGATCTCTGGCACATCGCCCGGCAGTCGGCCTTCGCCATGATGCAGGTTTTGCAGACCGGGAACGACGCACAAATCCGAGAAGCGCGTAAGACTCTTATAGAGACCCGGCGCAAGCTCTACCAGATCCTGGCGGACGACGAACCGGGCGAGGAGTGAGCGCGAGCTTCCGGAAGGATTCGGGATCAGGTATGGACTCGCACGACCTTCGCATCGGCGACGCCGAGCGTGAGCAGACGATGGCCGTCCTGCGCGAGCACTTCGCGCAGGGCCGCCTGACCCACGAGGAGCTCGACGAGCGACTCGACCAGACGCTGGCCTCGAAGACGGCCCGTGACCTGGCAAAGGTGACGGCCGACCTGCCGGGGCCGCAGCCCGCGCCCGGCTACCGCGAGCCCGCACCCCACTACGACCCCCACTACGACCCCCACCATGACATGGACGGCTGGCGGGAGGCGATGTCGGCGCACCGCCGGCAGATGCAGTCCATGCACCAGGCCCACCATGACATGCGCCACTCCATGCACCAGGCCCGCCGGGATATGCGCCGTCAGTGGCGCGAGCAGGGCGGCAACCACCCGTGGCGGCGCCATCGCGGGCCGCATCCGTTCATGGGCGTGCTGTTCGTGTTCCTGCTGCTGGGGCTGATCTTCGGCGGCTTCGGGATCTTCAAGGTGCTCTTCGTGGTGTGGCTGGGAGCCATGGTGTTCAGCCTCATCCACCGGCGCTTCCACTACCGGCGCTGACGGTCCGCCCGGATCGTTTTGGGCCTTGACCCTGTCAGGGGCTCATTTCATGATCAGGGCGGATCTTCAGAGTCGAAGGGACGCCGCATGACCCAGCAGGGCGCTCCGGCCCGCCGCACGAACCCGTTCGCCGCCGTCGCCCCGGCCGACGGCCTCGCCCTGGACGTGCCGGAGTACCAAACCGGTTTCGACCGCGACCACGCGATCTGCCCCGAGCCGATGTGGAAGCTGGAGCGCGCCCAGCACTTCTACGAGCCGGACGTGGCGAGCTGGCGGGCCATGATGGACGGCGACTGGGAGCGTTCGCTGGCCCTGACCGCGCACATGGCGGCGACCGTGGCCGACTATTTCCGGCACCGCGTCCCGGTCAAGCGGGTGCGGGTCGTCGAGTTCCCGATCACCTCGTACCTGCAGTGGGAGATGCACATCCTGGCCTTACGCGCCAGGGCCGGCTCCCCGTGCCGGGTGGTGCCGGCCGAGCGGGTGGCGGGGCTCGACCCGATGCCGGAGCTGGTGATCTTCTCTCCGTCCCTGATGTACGAAGTGCTGTACGACCGGTACGGCGGGTGCATGGGCGGGCGGCGGATCACCGATCCCGCCGTCGTGGGGCCGTGCCTGCGGACGGTCCAGGAGCTGTTCGCCGAGGGGGAGAACGTGCTCGACTTCCACGAGCGGGAGATCGTGCCGCTGCCGCCGCCGCAGGTCACCGACGAGATGCGGGCCGCGCTGCCCGCCTACGCGCACCGTACCGAGGAGTTCCGGGTCTGAGCGCCCCCTTCACATTCCTCAGCAGGCCGGGAGCCGGGCGCACGCCACGAGGTGGCCGGGTTCGGCCTCCAGCAGCGCTCCCGTGCCGCCGCGCTCGTGGTAGAGGCAGGTTTCCACGGGCGTGGCGTCGTCCCAGGCCTGGTGCAGGCGCGGCACGGCGGACAGCAGCTCGCGGGTGTACGGGTGCAGCGGATCGCCGAAGACCTTGTCCGTCAGCCCCATCTCGACCACGCTCCCCTGGCGCAGCACCACCGTGCGCTCGGCGAGGTAGTTGCCGAGCGAGAGGTCGTGCGTGATGTAGAGCACGCCGAGGCCGCGGGTCTTCAGCTCGGCGAGCAGGTTGAGCACGTCGATGCGGGTGGAGGCGTCCAGCATGCTGGTGATCTCGTCGGCCACCAGCAGCTTGATGTCGAGCAGCAGCGCGCGGGCGATGAGCAGGCGCTGGAGCTGGCCGCCGCTGAGCTGGTGCGGATACTTGCCGAGCACCTGGTCGGGGTTGAGCCGCACGTCGCGCAGGCACGCCGCGACCCGTCCGGCCCACTCGGCCGCCGGGACGGACGGGTGGTACGCCTCCTTGACCAGGTCGAACACCCGGTCGGCCTTGAACACCGGGTTGAACGAGCTGAACGGGTCCTGGAAGATGCCCTGGATGTGGCGGTAGTACTCCTTGCCGCCGCGCACGGGCCGCCCGTCGAAGGTGATCGTGCCGCTGGTGACCGGGTTCAGGCCGAGGATCATCCGGCCGATCGTGCTCTTGCCGCTGCCGCTCTCCCCGATGAGGGAGACGACCTCGCCGGGCACGACCTCGAAGCTCACGTTCCGTACGGCCGCGACACTCTTGCCGCCGAACGCGCCGATCCTGAATTCCTTGGTGACGTCGTCGAGTTTCAGCATCAGGCCTTCCAGCAGGCGACGTGATGGTCGGAGGCGAGCTCGACCACGGGCGGTTCCTCGGCGCACTCGTCCCCCGCGATCGGGCAGCGGTCGCGGAAGCGGCAGCCGGCGGGCGGGTCCAGCAGCGACGGCGGGCTGCCGGCGATGCCCTCCAGCCTGCGGTCGGCGTAGCGGACCCCGACCTCGGGCAGGGAGTCGAGCAGCAGCTTCGTGTACGGGTGGCGGGGTGCCTTGACGATCACGTCGGCGGGCGCCTTCTCGGCCAGCTTGCCCGCGTACATGACCATGATCGTGTCGGCGATGTGGTGGGTGAGCGCGATGTCGTGGGTGACGAAGATCATGCTCTTGACGTAGCCGCTCTCGCGGAAGCCGAGCAGCGCGCGGGCGACGGCCTTCTGGGTGGAGACGTCGAGCGCGGAGGTGACCTCGTCGGCGATCAGCAGGGACGGGTCGAGCAGCGTCGAGATGACCATCACCATGCGCTGCTTCATGCCGCCGGACAGCTCGATCGGGTAGCGGTCGAGCACCTCGCGGGGCAGGCCGACCTGGTCCATCCGGCGTTCCAGCTCGGCCGCGTCCACCTCCGCGCCCCTCGACCGGAGCAGCTCGCCGACCATCCTGCGGATCTTGCGGGTGGGGTTGAGCGCGCTCATGGCGTACTGCGGGATGAGGGAGACCTCCTTGAAGCGGAAGTCGTTCATCCCGCGGTCGTCGGCGATGGGCAGCTCCCGGCCGTCGAGCACGACCCGGCCGCCGACGTGGCGCATGCGGCCGTCCATGCGGATGAGGCTCTTGCCCAGCGTGCTCTTGCCGCAGCCGGACTCGCCGACCAGGCCGAGGATCTCGCCGTCCGACAGCTCGAAGGACATGCCGTCGAGGGCGCGGACCTCGCCCCTGAGCGTGCGGTAGTGCACCCTCAGCTCGCTGACCTGCAGGCTCATGTCTCCCTCAGTTTCGGGTTGAAGACCTCGTCGAGGCCGACGTTGGCCACGTACAGGGCACCCACGATGGCGGTGATGGCCGCGCCCGGCGGCACGAACCACCACCACATGCCGAGCTGGAGCGCGCTCCACTGGTTGGCGTTCTGCAGCATCAGGCCGAGCGAGACCCCCTCGGTCGGGCCGAGGCCGATGAAGTCGAGCGAGGAGGCGATGAGGATCGAGCCGCCGAACAGCAGGATGAACGTCATGAACAGGTAGGAGCTCATGTTCGGCGCGATCTCCCTGGTGATGATCTTCCAGGTGCTCGCGCCGCTCATCCTGGCCAGGTCCACGAACTCCCTCGTACGCAGCGAGAACGTCTGCGCCCTGATCGCCCGCGCCGCCCACGGCCACTGCGTCAGGCCGATGAACAGGCCCTGCACGGCCACGCTCCTGATCCCCAGGTACGCGTTGATGATCAGCAGCACGGCCAGGGTCGGGATGACGAGGATGACGTTGGTCAGCATGTTGAGCACCTCGTCGACGATGCCGCCGCGGTAGCCGGCCACGAACCCGACGAGCATGCCGATGGCCGCCGCGATGCCGCCGCCGACCACGCCCACGGCGAAGGTGCTGCGCAGGCCGTGCACGAACTGCAGGAAGATGTCCTGGCCGAACGTGGTGGTGCCGAGCCAGTGCCCGGCCGAGGGCGGGCTCATGGGCTGGGGGCCGTACTCGTTGGGCGTGCCGCCGGTCAGCACCGGCCCGATCAGGCCGAGCAGGAGCAGCGCCAGCACGAGGCCGAAGCCGAACATCAGCTTGCCGTTGCGCACGGCGAAGTAGAGCGCCTCGCGCCGGACCCCGGCGCGCTCGCGCGGGGCGACTTCCTGGAGTGCCGTCATGCCCGCGCACCCGCCATTCCCGCCCTGGTACGCGGATCGACCACGACGTAGACGATGTCGATGATGAAGTTGGCGATCAGCACGCCGAGCACGATGAACAGGAACGTGCCCTGGAGCAGGAAGAAGTCCTTGTTCTTGATGGCGTTGAGAATCAGGCTGCCCAGGCCCGGGTAGGCGAAGACGATCTCGGTGACCAGGGCTCCGGCCACGATCACGCCGAGTTGCAGGGCCAGGCCGGTGATCTGGGGCAGGACGGCGTTGCGGAAGGCGTACCTGCGGATGAGCCTGGCCGGCGCGCCGAGCGCGGCCAGGTAGTTGGAGTAGTCGGACTCCAGCTCATAGATGATCATGTTGCGCATGCCGATGGCCCAGCCGCCCAGCGCCACCAGGAACAGCGACAGGAACGGCAGTGTCCAGTGGTGCAGCAGGTCGAGCAGGAACGCCCACGACCAGTTGGGCCGCATCGAGAAGCTGTAGCCGCCGGCCACCGGGAACAGTCCGGCGATCACGCCGAGCGCCCAGGCCAGGAGCACGGCCAGCCACATGTACGGCATCGCGGTCAGGACGTACCCGACCGGGAGCACGGTGTTGTCGAGCAGCTTGCGCCGGGCCGCGTACGCGCCGAACCAGTTGCCCACCACCCAGCTCAGCAGCACCGACGGGACGATCAGCGCCAGCGTGTACGGCACCGCGCTCATGATCACGGAGCTGACGGGGGAAGGGAACAGCCAGATGCTGATCCCGAAGTCGCCCCTGAACAGCGCGGCCCAGAAGTTGAGGTACTGCGTGATCAGCGGCTGGTCGAAGCCGAAGAGGTTGCTGTAGTAGACCCGCATCGCCTCCGCGGCGGCGGGCTGGGTGACGTTGGCCCTGGCCACCATGCTCGCCACCGGGTCGCCGGGCATGAAACGCGGGATCAGCCAGTTGACGGTGACAGCGACGAAGAAGGTCAGCCCGTATATGAGCAGTTTTCTGCCGAAATATCGACGCACGTGATGCTTTCTCCGTGAGAGCCGTGAAAGTCCCCCGCTCCTGCGGGAGCGGGGGACGATGGGGTCAGGAGCCGGAGGGCTGGAGCTGCGTGAGGGTCTCGAAACCACCCAGTTCGAGCCAGTTGTGCCACATCACGGCCGGGGTCTTGGGCGTGCTGCCCGCCGCGGCCGGCCAGTTCTTCCAGACCTGGTTGCTCGACTGCGCCCAGAGGCCGTTGTACCAGAGCGGGATCACCGGCAGGTCGTCCAGGTGGATCTGCTGGAGCTGGGAGATGATCTTCTTCATGCCCTCGACGTCGTCGGTCTTGACCTGGTCGAGCTGCTTGGTCAGGTCCCAGGCCCGCTTGTTCTCGTAGCGGGCGAAGTTGACGGTGTTCTGCTGTTTCTGGATCGGGAGCTGGAAGAGGTACTCGTAGTAGGTGTACGGCGAGTTGGACAGCTGCCGCTCGTTGTTGATCAGCAGGTCGAAGTCGCCCTTGGCGCGCTTCTCCACCAGGGCGTTGAAGTCGGGGAAGTCCGGGGTGATCTGGATCCCGGCGGTCTTGGCGCTGGCGGCGATGGACCTGGCCGACTCCATCCAGTCCGTCCAGCCGGACGGCACGATGATGGTCAGGCTGATCTTGGAGCCGTCCTTGTTCTCGACGTACCCGTCGCCGTCGGTGTCCTTGTAACCGGCGTCGGCCAGCGCCTTCTTCGCCTTGGCCGCGTCGAAGGCGAACCCGGATTCGGCCACCACGTTCTGGTCGACGTACTGCTCCCACTGCGGCAGCAGGCCGGTCGGGCTGGCGGCCTTGACGAGGTTGCCGTACACGCCTTCGACGATCTTCTTGACGTCGATCGAGGCGGCGAGCGCCTTGCGGAAGGCGGGGTCGTCCATCGGCTTCTTGGTGGTGTTGGGCACCAGCCACGCGGTGTTGGCCGACAACATGTACGGCGGCTCGCTGTAGTAGGTCGTCAGGCCGAAGTTGCCCTTGACCAGGTTGGCCACGCCGGGCAGGAAGTTGTTGCTCAGGTCCATGCCCTTCTGCAGCAGCAGGCCCATCGCGACCTCGTTGCTCGGGGTGGCGATGTCGACGATGTAGCGGGGCTTGGGCTCCATGTTCAGCGCGGCTTTGCCCCACCAGTCGTCGCGCCGCTGCAGCACGACGCGGTCCTGGTCCTTGGCCATGAACGTGTATGCGCCCGTGCCCACCGGGTTCTCGTTGATCCCGTCGAGCACGTCCTTCTCCGAGCGGCCCTTCCAGATGTGCTCGGGGACGATCGACCGGCTGTACAGGTTGAAGTCCCACTGCTGGTAGTTGGCCGTGGAGAAGCTGAACTTCACCGTCTGGTCGTCGACCGCCTCGACGCTCTTCAGCCAGGTCCACAGGTTGTGGTACGGGATCGTCTCCATCTTGCCGAGCTCGAAGGAGTACGCCACGTCCTTGGCCGTCAGAGGCTGGCCGTCGGCCCACTTGACGCCCTGGCGGAGCTTGACCTGGTACGTCTTGTCGTCGGCCCACGAGCCGCTCTCGGCCAGCCAGGGGGTCAGCTTGCCGGCGGTCGCGTCATAGTGGAACAGCGTCTCGTACACCAGGCCCTTGGTGCCCGTGGCGTGGTCCCATTCCCTGATGGGGTTGAAGTTGACGGGCGGCCCCCACTGGGTGCCGGTCGTGTAGAGGGTCTCGTTGCGCGGCAGCGAGTCGGGGTTGGCGCTCGCCACCGCGCCCTGGCTCTGCGGCTGGGAGGCCGGTGGGGTCGGCGTGGCTCCGCCGCCGGTGCAGGCCGCGGCGAGCAGGCCCGCCGCCACGAGCGGAATCATGATCCGAGCCCGGTTTCGCATCGCTTCTCTCCTTCCTCCGCGCGGGGCGCGAAGGTTCGCACGTCTTCCATCGACCCCCGATGGGCCGGCTTGCTCTCGAACGGGCGGCGGGAGCTCCCACCTGGGAGCGCTCCCAGCAAGGACGCAGAACGCGCCCCCGCCCTGGAGACCGGTGAGCGATTCACTGAGGAGTAGTCACAGGCCGTGAGGGCCTGCTGAACCGGATAAGTACCGCGAACGTAAGTTCACGATGTCCGTGCCGTCAATACCCGTGACTCTTTCGAGACGCGCCCCGCAAACGCTCTCACCGGTTGACCTCGACCGCGATTGAGGTTGCACGGTGGAGCGCATGAACAGCTTCACGATCGGCGTCATCCTGCCGGGAGTCTCCGTGCAGCGGCGCGACGGCATCGACCTGCCGGCCGCCGCGCGGCACGCCGAGGACGCCGGGCTGGACGGCGTGTGGCACGGCGACCACCTGGCCATCGGCGGGCCGACCCTGGACGGGCCCATCGCCCTGGCCGCCGCCGCGGCGGGCACCCGGCGGATCAAGGTGGGGATGAGCGTGTTCGTCCCCGCCATCCGGCCCCTCGCGTGGGCCGCCAAGCAGATCGCGACCCTGCAGCACGTCACCCGCGACCGCCTCGTCCTGGGGTGGGCTCGGGCGGCGGTCCCGGGCAGTGGGCCGCGGCGGGGGCGCCCTACCGCTCGCGCGGCCGGCGTACCGACACGGCCCTGGAACTGCTGCCCCGGCTGCTGGCGGGCGAGGAGACGCGGCTGCGGGACGAGCCCGGCGAGCCGCCCGTACGGCTGGCGCCCGCCGCCACGATGCCGCCGGTGTGGGTCGGCAACGCGTCCGAGGCGGCGATCCGGCGGGCGGCGCTGCTCGGCGACGGCTGGTTCCCGTCCCTGATCCCGCCCCGGGAGGTGGCCGAGGGCCGGGCCCGGCTCGCGGAGCTGGCCGCGGGCCGGGGCCGTCCCGTACCGGTCGTCGCGATCGGCGGCACGGCGGCCCTGGGGAGCGGCCACGGAGTCCCGTCGCGGGAGGAGATCGCGTCAGGCGTCGCCGCCGCCTACGGCCGCCCCTTGGAGGAGGTCCTGCCGATCCCGCTCACCGGCCCGCCGGAGCGAGCCGCCGAGGCGCTCGCCGCCTACCGCGACGCCGGGGCGGGCCACGCGGTCATCGGCATAGCGGGCGGCGACTGGCGTACCCAGGTGGACCTGCTGGCGAAGGTGCGCGACCTGCTGCGGTGAGGTCCCCGGCCGGGTTCAGAGCCAGCCCATGCGCTGGGCCGTGCGGATGGCCTCCAGGCGGTTCTGGGCGTTGAGCTTGGTCATCGCGCTCGACAGGTAGTTGCGTACGGTGCCCTCGGTCAGGTGCAGCTCGGCCGCGATCCGCGAGATCGTGGCCCCGTCGCCGGCCAGCCGCAGCGCGTCGCGCTCGCGCTCGGTCAGCGGGCTGTCGCCGGCGGCCATCGCGGCGGCGGCCAGCTCGGCGTCGAGATAGCGGCCGCCCGCCTGGACCTTCCGGATCGCCATGGCCAGCTCCTCGGCCGAGGCGTCCTTGCCGAGGAAGCCGCTCACCCCCGCCGCCATCGCCCTGCGCAGGTAGCCGGGGCGGCCCAGGCTCGTCAGGATGACGATCTTGCACTGCGCGCTGATCTGCTCGGCCGCGCTGAGGCCGTCCATGCCGGGCATCTCGATGTCGAGCACGGCCACGTCGGGCCGGTGCTCGGCCACGGCGGCCACGACCTCGTCACCCCTGCCCACCTGGGCGACGACCTCGATGCCCTCCTCCAGGTCCAGCAGGGCCGCGATGGCGCCCCGGATCAGGTGCTCGTCGTCGGCCAGTAACACCCTGGTCGTCATGCCGGCACCGCCGCCCGCAGCAGGTAGCCGCCCTCGTGCGTCGGCGCGGCCTCCAGGGTGCCGCCGACCGCGCGTACGCGCTGGGCCAGCCCCGCCAGGCCGTTCGGCGCGTGCTCGCCCGCCGGTCCGCTCACCCCGTCGTTGGACATCTCCAGCACTCCATCCTCGATCGTGATCGTGCAGCGTCCGGCCGTGCTGTGCTTGAGCACGTTGGTGGTCCCCTCGCGCACGACCGTGGCCAGCAGCGTGCGGGTCTCCGGCGGCAGCGAGCCCGTCTCGGCGTGCACGGTGCATCGTACGTCCGCCGCCTCCAGCACGGCCCGCACGCTGGCGAGCATCTCGTCCAGGTCGACGGCCCGGTAGCTCTGCACGACGGAGCGCACCTCGCGCAGCGACCGCCGGGCCAGGTCGCGGACCGCGAACATCTCCTCGGCCGCCGCCGCCGGGTCGACCGGCAGCGTGCGCGACGCGCCCTCGGTGCGGGCCGCGATGTCGGTGAGGCTCTGCCCGAGCAGGTCGTTGAGGTCGCGGGCGAAGCGCAGGCGCTCCTCCGAGACCGCCAGCCTGGCCTGCGCCTCCTGCCCCTCGTACGCCTCCTTGGCCACCCGCCAGAGCCACAGGTTCGTCAGCACGCCGACCACGCTCACGGCGGTGAACACCGACTGCACCAGGAGCGTGCCCCAGATGGGCACGCCCTGCAGCGCCACGTACAGGTTGAAGAGCACGACGGACAGGACCGACAGGATCACGATGGTGCGCCTGCGCACGAAGGGCCCCAGCATGCCCAGCCACGTCGGGATGGCCCACATGAAGAAGGCGACGGACATGACCAGGATGATCACACCGGTCACCGCCAGGATCGCGGTGGGCCGCCTGCCGCCCCTCATGGCCACCCGGTGCGGCCGCGTCGCGAGCACGTTGAAGACCACCAGCAGGGCGACACCGGCCAGGACCACCGGCCACGGCATGCCCATCTGCCAGCGGACATAGAGGTCGTAATAGCCGAAGAAGGAGAACAGGTTGATGAAGTCGGTCGAGTAGACGATCACCCAGCGGATCTTGTCCAGCTTCGTCGCGCGGCGTATCACGCGGGCACCGCCGCTCGCAGCAGGAACTCGCCCGCCGGGGTCGGCCGGGCGGAGAAGGAGCCGCCCGCCGTGGCCAGCCGCTCCGACAGGCCCCGCAGGCCACTGCCGGAGGCGGAGGGGTGCCCGTCCACGCCGTCGTTGATCATTTCGAGCACGCCGCCGTCGATCGTGATCGCGCAGCGGGTGGCCGCGCTGTGCTTGAGCACGTTGGTGGTGCCCTCGCGGACCGCCCAGGCCAGCAGCGTCCGGGCGGCCGGCGACAGCCCGTCGGCCCTGGCGTCGATCAGGCAGCGCGCGCCGGCCGCCTCCAACGCCACCCGCGCGCCGGCCAGCTCCTCGTCGAGGTCGAGCGTCTGGTAGCCGTGCACCGCCTGCTGCACCTCGGCCAGGGACTCGCCGGCCAGCCGGTGCACCTGGGCCATCTCGGCGTCCGCCCGCCCGGCGTCCTTGGTCGCCAGCTTGGCGGCCAGCTCGCTCTTCAGCGTGATCACCGACAGGCTGTGCCCGAGCAGGTCGTGCAGGTCACGGGCGAAGCGCAGCCGCTCCTCCGACACCGCCAGCCGGGCCTTGGCCTCCTTGCTGTCGTGGGCGTCCCTGATCGTCCACCAGATCCAGCGCCAGACCAGCATGGCCACCGTCAGCGCGACGGCGCTGAACGTCTCGGGGACGAGCACCCCGTACCACGGCTCGCCGGTCACGGCCATGACATAGCCGCCGGCCAGGCCGACCACGGCCACGCCGAGGCAGAGGGTCACGGCCCACGGCAGGTAGAGGGCGGCGACCGACAGCCACAGGACGCCGATCTCCAGCCAGGTGGGCACGTTCTCCAGCGGCTGGCGCGGGACCAGCGCCACCGCGACCGCCGCGGACAGCCCCGCGACCACCAGCTTCGGCGTGGGCCGGGGCCTGGCGTCGTAGGCGTCCCTGAGCAGGGAGGGGAAGAGGCCGAAGCAGACAAGCAGGCATGTGAGGACGGCCGCGGCGTGGAGCGTGGAGATCCGGCCGTCCGCCAGGTAGATGACGATGACCACCACGAACATGACGCCGAGGAGCATGACCGCGGCGTCCATCCAGTAGAGCAGGATCTTTCGCGCCGTCTCCGGACGCGCCGCCATCACGCCATCCCCCTGCCGCTGGAAACCTCGCCCGTCGCGGAAATCCTATAGTCAGGGAGAGGTCTGCCAAAGAATCCGTGACACGTCCGGTTTCGGGGCGACTCCGCGCAGCGACAGCCAGGCCAGGCCGTGGCGGGCGGCGTAGGCGGCCAGGGTCCGGGCGTCGACCTCGTTCAGATCGCCCTCGCCCACCAGCACCGGGGTGAGCGCGATGTGCGGCCACGCCTCCTCGGGGTCGTCCAGGCCCTGGGCCCGCGCGATCTGGTCCCTGGCCGCCAGCACGGCCTCCGCCACCCGGCGCAGGCGGCCGTCAGGGGCGCCCCGCGGTTCGATGTCGGCCAGCAGGTTGACGGTGCCGATCTCGGCGCCCGCCTGGCGGGTGGCCCGCAGCATCGCCACGTCGCCGGAGCCCAGCCCGTCCGACTTCAGCGGCAGCGTGAAGCTGACCTGGAGCGGCCGCTCGCGCTGCATGGCGTAGATGGCCCGCGCCCGGCGCAGCACGGCGGCCTGATCCCGGCTGTCGCTGACCTCGAAGTCGATGGTGTCGGCGTCGAACGCCCCGACCACCCTGCGGTAGGCGGCCGCGAGCCCGCCCGGCCTGGTGCAGGTGTCGGCCAGCTCCCGCCCCTCCGGGCCGCCGAACACGGGCGCGGCGTCGCCGCCCAGCGCCCTGAGCCGGCCGATCCGGTTGGCCACGGGGTTCTTGCCGGGATCGAGCGGGTCGGACTGGGACGGGCCATTCCATTTGGGCGCGCAGCCGTCGTCGCCCGAGACGAGGTGGCCGAGCGCGTACCGGCGCACACCGGTGCGCCGGGTCTCCTTGGTCAGGTCGAACTCGGGCTCCCGCGCGGTGTCGACGAACTCCACGAACGCCGCCTGCGGCTCCACCGCCACCGGCGGCGAGACGGCAGGGGTGTGCCTCACCACCGGCGGCCTCGGCGCGAGCGTGGCCCCCGCGGGAAGCATGCGCACGATCGCTCCGGTGGCGGCGGTGAGAGCGAGGGCCCCGAGGATCGCGAGCGGGCGCGGGAGCATGCCCGGCTCCCTCTTGTGCCGCGGCATAGGCCACCTCACGTGGTCATTCGGCTACTCTCCGGCGCTGACTCGAACGGTAGCAAGCGCGCGAGCCGCTGTGCGGTCCTTTTCCGGCACGCGTCCGTTGTGTGCGGATAATGTCGTCATGAAGCTGCGGATCTTCACCGAGCCCCAGCAGGGCGCGACATATGACGACCTGCTCACCGTCGCCCAGGCCACCGAGCGACTGGGTTTTGACGCTTTCTTCCGTTCCGACCACTACATGCGCATCGGCCCCGGCGACCCGGGGGTCGGCTCGACCGACGCGTGGATCACGCTGGCCGGCCTGGCCAGGGAGACCTCGAGGATCCGGCTGGGCACCCTGGTGACGCCGGCCACGTTCCGGCTGCCCGGGCCGCTGGCGATCAGCGTCGCGCAGATCGACCAGATGAGCGGCGGCCGGGTCGAGCTCGGCTTCGGCACGGGCTGGTTCGACACCGAGCACGCGGCGTACGGCATCCCGTTCCCGCCGCAGAACGAGCGGTTCGGGCGGTTCGAGGAGCAGCTCGAGATCATCACGGGCCTGTGGACCGCGGAGAAGAGCTTCTCGTTCGAGGGCAGCTACTACCGGGTGGCCGACTCGCCCGCGCTGCCCAAGCCGGTCCAGCGGCCCAGGCCGCCGATCATCATCGGCGGGTTCGGCGCCAAGCGCACGCCGAGGCTGGCGGCTGCCTACGCCGACGAGTACAACCTCCCGTTCCACACCCTGGCCGACACGGAGCAGGCGTTCGCGCGGGTGCGCGCGGCCTGCGAGACGACCGGGCGCGAACTGACGTACTCGGTGGCGCAGACGACCGTCGTGGGCGCGGATCGGGCGGAGGTCGAGCGGCGCGCGGCCGCCATCGGCGAGAACCCCGAGACCCTGCCCGTGGGCGGCCTGTGCGGCACCCCGGCCGAGATCGTGGAGAAGATCGGCAAGTTCGCCGAGCTGGGCGCCGAGACGGTCTACCTCCAGATCATGGACCTGAACGACCTCGACCACCTGGAGCTGATCGCCGCTGAGGTGCTTCCGCACGTGTAAGTAATCATTGGCGGCGCTTCGTGGCGGTACGGCAGACTTGGGGCGTGCTGCTGACGATCACGACCACCGCGAGGCCCGCCACTGACCTGGGTTTCCTCCTGCACAAGCATCCCGGGCGCGTGCAGGAGTTCGGCCGGTCGTTCGGCACGGCGACGGTGTTCTACCCCGAGGCCGAGGAGGAGCGCTGCACGGCGGCGCTCCTGCTCGAAGTCGATCCGATCGCGCTGGTCAGGTCGCGCGGCAAGAGCTCGCCCGACTTCAGCCTTTCGCAGTACGTCAACGACCGCCCCTACGCGGCCTCCTCGCTGCTGGCCGTGGCGCTGGCCGACGTGTTCCGGACGGCGCGGGCGGGCCGGTGCGCGGCCAGGCCCGAGCTGGCGGGCACGCCGCTGCCGCTGGAGCTGCGGCTGCCCGCGCTGCCCTGCCGGGGCGGCCCCGAGCTGGCCACCAGGCTCTTCGAGCCGCTCGGGTGGGAGGTGGACGCGCAGGCTCTGCCGCTCGACGAGGGCTTCCCCGAGTGGGGTGATTCGCGCTATGTCCGGCTCACCCTGCGCGGCACGGCGCGCCTCGCCGACGCGCTCAACCACCTGTACGTGCTGCTGCCGGTGCTCGACGACGGCAAGCACTACTGGATCGCGCCCGACGAGGTCGACAAGCTGATCAGGGCGGGCGAGGGCTGGCTGGCCGGGCACCCGGAGCGGGGCCTGATCACCCGGCGCTACCTGGGGCGGCGCTGGGCGCTGGCCCGCACCGCGCTGGCGCGCCTGGCCGAGCTGGGCGACGAGACAGAGGAGGAGCTGGAGCCCGCGGTCGAGGAGGACGCGCCCGCCGGGGAGACCGCCGCCGACGAGGCGGCCGCCGCGGAGGCCGAGGCCCAGGGCGACGCTCCCCAGGAGGAGGCCGCCCAAGATGAGGCCACCCAGCAGGCGCCCAAGGCGAAGCCGCTGAACCTCCGGCGGCGCGAGGCGGTGCTGGCCAAGCTGGAGGAGCTCGGCGCGGTCAGCGTGATCGACCTGGGCTGCGGCCAGGGCGAGCTGGTCGGCGCGCTGCTGGCCAGGCCCAGGTTCGCCAGGGTCGGCGGCATGGACGTCTCGTCGATGGCGCTCACCATCGCCGCCCGCAAGCTGCGGCTGGACCGCATGCCCGACAGCAAGCGCGGCAGGCTCACCCTGTTCCAGGGCGCGCTCACGTACACCGACAAGCGGCTGTCCGGCTACGACGCCGCGGTGCTCATGGAGGTGATCGAGCACGTCGACCCGCCGCGCCTGACCGCGCTCGAACGTGTCGTGTTCGGCCGCGCCCGGCCCCAGCACGTGCTCGTCACCACCCCCAACGTCGAGCACAACGTCCGCTACGAGTTCCTGACCGGCCTGCGCCACCCCGACCACCGCTTCGAGTGGACCCGCGCCGAGTTCGCCGCCTGGGCCACCAGGGTCGCCGGCGAGTACGGCTACCAGGTCGCTTTCGCGCCGGTCGGCGACGATGACCCCGAGGTCGGCCCGCCGACCCAGATGGGAGTGTTCACCCGTGATCAGCGTTCCTGAGCTCTCGCTGGTGGTGCTCGTCGGCGTCTCGGGCAGCGGCAAGTCGACGTTCGCCAGGAAGCACTTCAAGCCCACGCAGGTCATCTCCTCCGACTTCTGCCGCGGCCTGGTCTCCGACGACGAGAACGACCAGTCGGCCACGCCCGCGGCGTTCGACCTGCTGCACCACATCGTCGGCGTACGGCTGGCCAGGGGCCTGTTCACCGTGGTCGACGCCACCAACGTCCAGTACGCGGCCCGTAGGAGCCTCCTCGACCTGGCCAGGAAGTACGACGTGCTGTGCGACGCGATCGTGCTCGACGCGCCCGAGGAGGTGGCCATCGAGCGCAACGCCGCCCGGCCCGACCGCGACTTCGGCCCCGGCGTGGTCATCCGCCAGCGCAAGGAGCTGCGGCGCTCGCTGAGCAAGATCTCCAACGACGGGTTCCGGCGGGTCCACGTGCTGCGCGGCCTCGACGAGATCGACGACGCGGAGATCACGTACGAGAGGGCCTGGTCCGACAGGACCGAGCTGACCGGCCCCTTCGACATCATCGGCGACGTGCACGGCTGCCGCTCGGAGCTGGAGACGCTGCTGCGCAGGCTCGGCTGGGAGGGGCTCACGCACCCGGAGGGGCGCACGGCCGTGTTCGTCGGCGACCTGGTCGACCGCGGGCCCGACACCCCCGGCGTGCTGCGCCTGGTGATGGACATGGTCGAGGCCGGCACCGCGATCTGCGTGGCCGGCAACCACGAGCAGAAGCTGGTGCGCGCGCTCAACGGCCGCAAGGTCACGGTCGCGCACGGCCTGCAGGAGTCGCTCGACCAGCTCGCGGCGCAGGAGCCCGAGTTCGTGGAGCGGGCCAGGACGTTCATGGACGGCCTGCTCAGCCACTACCGCCTCGACGGCGGCCGGCTCGTGGTCGCGCACGCGGGCCTGAAGGAGGCCTACCACGGCCGCGCCTCGGGCCGGGTGCGCGCGTTCGCCCTGTACGGCGACACGACCGGCGAGACCGACGAGTACGGCCTGCCCGTCCGCTACCCGTGGGCCGACGAGTACCGCGGCCGGGCGATGGTCGTCTACGGCCACACCCCCACGGTCCGCCCCGAGTGGGTGAACAACACGATCTGCCTCGACACCGGCTGCGTCTTCGGCGGCCACCTGACCGCGCTGCGCTACCCGGAGCGGCAGATCGTCCAGATCCCGGCCGAGAAGGTCTGGTACGAGCCGGCCAAGCCCCTCGGCACCGGCTCGGCCCGCGATCCCGGCATGCTGGACATCAACGACGTGATCGGCACCCGGCACGTCGAGACCAGGTTCGGCACCAGGGTCAAGGTCCTGGAGGAGAACGCGGCCGCGGCCCTGGAGGTCATGAGCCGGTTCGCGGTGGACCCGCGCTGGCTGGTCTACCTGCCGCCCACCATGGCGCCGCCGGAGACGTCCCGGCTGGACGGCTACCTCGAGCACCCGCACGAGGCGTTCGAGGAGTTCGCCGCCGCCGGGGTGCGCGAGGTCGTGTGCGAGGAGAAGCACATGGGCTCGCGGGCCGTCGCCGTGCTGGCCAGGACGCCGGAGGTGGCGGCGGCCAGGTTCGGCGTGACGGACGGCAGCACCGGCGCCGTCTACACGCGTACCGGACGGCCGTTCTTCGACGACACGGCGCCGCTGGTCGCGCGGCTGCGCGAGGCGTGCGAGCCGCTCTGGGCGGAGCTGGACTCCGACTGGGTGGTGCTCGACTGCGAGCTGCTGCCCTGGTCGGCGAAGGCCGGCGAGCTGATCCGCTCGCAGTACGCCTCCGTCGGCGCGGCCGCCCGCGCCGCGCTGCCCGAGGCGGTCGCGGCGCTGGAAGCGGCGGCCGGGCGGGGAATGGACGTGGGCGGACTGCTGACCCGCACCCGGCGCCGCTCCGACAACGCTGCCCTGTTCCGCGACGCTTATGCACGCTACTGCTGGCCGGTCGACGGCCTGGAGGGCATCCGGGTGGCGCCGTTCCAGATCCTCGCCTGCGAGGGGCGGGCCACGGCGCTGGAGCCGCACGCCTGGCACCTGTCCACGCTGGCGCTGCTCGACTCGCCGCTGATCGCCCCCACCCGGCACGTCTCCGTCACGCTCGACTCGCCCGGGTCGAGGGCTTCGGCGACCGAGTGGTGGGAGTCCCTGACGGCGGCGGGCGGCGAGGGCATGGTGGTCAAGCCCGCCGCGTACGCTCCCGGGCGGGTGCAGCCCGGGGTGAAGGTGCGCGGGCGCGAGTACCTGCGCATCATCTACGGCCCCGACTACACCGAGTCGCTCGACGTGCTGCGCCGGCGCTTCCTGGGCAAGAAGCGCTCGATGGCGCTGCGCGAGTACGCGCTGGGGCTGGAGGCGCTGTCGCGGCTGGCGGACGGCGAGGCGGCCTGGCGGGTGCACGAGCCGGTCTTCGCGGTGCTGGCCCTGGAGTCGGAGCCTGTGGATCCCCGGCTCTGACTAACGCCATGACCTGCGGGTATGTCCCCACACCACGGGGAAGGACCTGCATGGCAACGAAGTTCGCGCACCACGAGCACCTCGGCCACGTCATCTTCATCACGGCGGCCGCGGCCATCGGGGGGTTCCTGTTCGGCTACGACAGCGCCGTGATCAACGGCGCCGTCGTCGGCATCCAGAAGTACTTCCACGTGGGGCCGGTCGAGATCGGGTTCGTGGTGGCCATCGCGCTGCTCGGGTCCGCCGTGGGGGCGTGGGCGGGCGGCGGGCTGGCCGACCGGCTGGGGCGCACCAGGACGATGCAGGTGGCGGCGCTGCTGTTCGCGGTCAGCTCGATCGGTCAGATGCTGCCGTTCGCCATCTGGGACCTCGCGTTCTGGCGCGTGATCGCGGGCTTCGCGATCGGCATGGCGTCGGTGATCGGGCCCGCGTACATCGCCGAGGTGGCCCCGCCCGCCTACCGGGGACGGCTGGGCTCGTTCCAGCAGCTGGCGATCGTGCTCGGCATCGCGGTCTCGCAGCTCGTCGACTACGTGATCGTCCAGCTGGCCGGCGGCAACGTGAACAACCCCCTCTGGGGCCTGCAGGCGTGGCAGTGGATGCTGGGCGCCTGCGTCGTGCCCGCCCTGTTCTACCTGACGTTCGCGCTGATCATCCCCGAGTCGCCGCGCTACCTGATCATGTCGGGGCGCACCAGGAGGGCCCGCGAGGTGCTGTCCGAGATCGAGCCCGAGGACGTGGACATCGAGGCCCACATCGCGGAGATCCAGCACGTGCTGCGCACCCAGCGGGTGCCGGGGCTGAAGGACCTGCGCGGGCCCGCGCTCGGGCTGCTGCCGATCGTCTGGATCGGGATCGGCCTGTCGGTCTTCCAGCAGTTCGTCGGCATCAACGTGATCTTCTACTACTCGTCCGTGCTGTGGCAGTCGGTCGGCATCAACCAGAGCGCCTCGCTGCTGATCAGCTTCTCCAGCTCGATGATCAACATCGTGGGCACGTTCATCGCGATCTCGCTGGTGGACAGGATCGGGCGCAAACCGCTGCTCCTGATCGGCTCCGCGGGCATGGCGGTCTCGCTGGCCACCGCGGCGTGGGCGTTCAGCGCGGCCAGGGAGGTGGGCAAGACGGTCACGCTGCCCGACCCGCAGGGGCTGATCGCGCTCGTGGCGGCCAACGTGTTCGTGCTGTTCTTCGCCCTGTCCTGGGGCGTGGTGGTCTGGGTGCTGCTGGGGGAGATGTTCCCGAACCGCATCCGCGCCGCCGCCCTGGGCGTCTCCGCCGGGGCCCAGTGGATCGCGAACTGGGCGGTCACGGTGACGTTCCCGGCGATGGCGGCCTGGAACCTGCCGCTCACCTACGCCATGTACGCGTTCTTCGCGGTGCTGTCGTTCCTGTTCGTCGTCAGGTGGGTGCGTGAGACCAAGGGCCGCAAACTCGAAGAGATGGGCTAATCTCCGGCACGTGATCGACGACGTCCTGGCCCCCGAGCTCGACGTGCTGTTCTGCGGCATCAATCCCGGCCTCATGTCCGAGGCCACCGGCCACCACTTCGCCCGGCCCGGCAACCGCTTCTGGCCCGCGCTGCACCTGTCCGGCTTCACCCCGCGCCTGCTGGCCCCGGCCGAGCAGCACCTTCTCCCCTCGTACGGCCTGGGCATCACGAACATCGTCGCCCGCCCGAGCGCCAAGGCGTCGGAGCTGACCCGGGAGGAGCTGGTGGAGGGCGGCCTGGCCCTGACCGCGAAGGTGGCGGCCGCGACGCCGACGGTCCTCGCGGTGCTGGGGATCTCGGCGTACCGCATGGCCTTCGCCCGCCCCAAGGCCCGCATCGGCCTCCAGGAGGAGCTCGTCGGTGGGGCCAGGGTGTGGGTGCTGCCCAACCCGAGCGGGTTGAACGCCCACTGGACCCTGGCCACCATCGCCGACGAGATGGGACGGCTGCGCGGCCACTTGGCCTGATCGGCCTGCCTGGCCTACTTGGCCTACTTGGCCGCGAAGTCCTGGGTCCAGTAGATCCGGCCCTGGGAGTTCTTGGCCACGCCGACGCCGATCAGGTTGTACCGGCAGTTCATGATGTTGGCCCGGTGGCCCTCGCTGTTCATCCAGCCCTGGACCACGGAGGCCGGGGAGGGCTGGCCGAAGGCGATGTTCTCGGCGAAGGCCGTGCCTCCGCTGAAGCCGGCCCCCCGGATGCGGTCCATGAAGCTGCGGCCGTCCTTGGAGGTGTGGTCGAAGTAGCCCTGCTTCGCCATGTCGTCGGAGTGGCCGAACGCGGCGGTGCGGAGCTGCGGGTCGTGCTTGAGCGGCTGGCAGCCGCCCTTGGCCCGCTCGGCGTTGGTCAGCCTGAGGACCTCGTTCTCCTCGGCCGTGCCGACCGTCCCTCCGGACGACGGGGGCGGCGCGGTGGGCGTCGGGGTCGACGTGCCGCTGGGGCCGGGAGTGGTGGGAGTGGGCGTCGGCGTGCTGTCAGGGGTGCAGGTCAGCCGGACGGCCCGGGACTTGGCGGCGCCGCCGCGATAGTCGGTCGCGACCGCGTAATAGGTGCCCGGTTTGCAGGCGAGTGTCAAGGTGATGCGGCCGTCCTTGGAGGCCCCGCTCTTGACGACGGGGTCGGGACCCGGGACGGCGCGCTTGATGCGGATGCGCAGGAGTGCGCTGTCGTCGCAGTTGCGACGGGTGGCGAACGACTTGATCTTCAATGCGTTGGTCAGGCTGGGCTTGGCCACGTTCACGCGGCACGAGGCCTGCGCCTCGACCGAACTCTGCGCCGCGGCCTCGGCCGCACTGATCGGCGCGCAGAGCGCCGCCAGGCCGATGAGCCCGGCAAATACCCCAATGGGTCTACGCATAGGGGATTCCCTCCAGTTGCCATAGACGCTGGATGGCAAGGCATTCTGTCGGGAACGAGACCGACTTGTCACTAAATTGCGATATAAATCTCGCAACTCGGGTAAACCAGAGTGCCACCTGAGGCGTCAGTGCCCCCGCTGCCACAGGCTCGAAACTCCTGTCCCACCGGGCTTTGCACGCCCCATGGCCCCCATGGGAGCCACCTGGAGATACGCGGAGGATCGCTTGGGGGTTCACGAAGAAGCCCGCGGCGCATCGTGCGCCGCGGGCTGAGAAGGACCCGGCTCACCCGCGAGGCGGGCCGGGACGACGGATCACTGCTTGGCCAGCAGGGCCACGCACTCCACGTGGTGGGTCATCGGGAAGGCGTCGAAGGCCCGCAGGTCGGAGAGCGGGTAACCGAGCTCCGCCAGCCAGGCCAGGTCCCGCGCCAGCGTGGCCGGGTCGCAGGAGACGTACACGATCCGCTGCGCGTCCAGCGCGGCGATCCGCTCCACCACCTCGCGCCCCAGCCCGGAACGGGGCGGATCGACGACCACGAGGTCGGCGCGTTCGATCTGGAAACGGTCCAGCGCCTCCTCGACCCGTCCCCGCTCCACCCGGGCCTGCGGCAGGTCGCGGAGGTTGGCGCGGGCGTCGCGGACGGCGGCCGCCTCCGACTCCAGCCCGAACACCGCCCCCTCGGCCCCCACGGCCTCCGCCAGCCCGGCGGCGAACAGCCCCACCCCGCAGTAGAGGTCGAGCGCCCACTCCCCCGGCTCCGGCGCCGCGTAGGCCAGCACCGCGTCCAGCAGCGTCTCGGCGGCGCCCGGGTGGACCTGCCAGAAGCCGCTGCCCGCGACCCGGAAGCCGCGGTCGCCGACCTGCTCGTGCAGCACCCCCGAGCCGCGGCGCGGCACCGTACGGCCCTTGCCCTGGTCGAGGAGGATCGAGGCGGGCGCTTCGAGCTCGGGCACGGTGACGCTGCGGCGCGGCCTGGGCGAGACGACCACGGCCCGGTCGCCGGACGAGGACGCGATGACCTCGACGCCGGCCGCGCCCGGCCAGGAGTGCTGCTCCGCCCCGACCGCCTCCACCTCCGGGTGGGCGATCAGACAGGCGTCCACGACCTCGATGTCGTGCGAACGGTGCCGGCGGAAGCCCAGCTCACCGCCGGGCCGGGCGGCGAACTGGACGCGGGTGCGCCAGCCGAGCCCGTCCTTGGCGCCCGGCACTTCCTCCACCACGACCTCGCGTGACAGGCCCGCGAGCCGCTTGAGCTGCTCGGCCACGACCTGCGCCTTGAGCCGCCGCTGCGCCTCCAGCGTGGCGTGCTGCCAGTCGCACCCGCCGCACCGCCCAGGGCCGGCGTACGGGCAGGGCGGGACGACGCGGTCGGGCGAGGGCTCCAGGATCTCCACGGCGTCGGCACGCAGGAACCTGGCGGTCTCCTCGGTGACGTCGGCGATCACCCGCTCGCCTGGCAAGGCGTGGCGTACGAACACCACGCGCCCTTCGTGGCGCGCCACACACCAGCCGCCGTGCGCGACCGGACCTACCGTCAGCTCGAGAGATGCCTGTTCCACAGGGACACCCTATGCCCGAGCCTGCTCCCCATCCTTGGCGGTCTGGTCCCAGGGACGGCGCACCGCGCCCGGCGCGAACGGCTCCGGCCTGCCCTTGAGGCGATCGGAGGAGTGCAGCTGCCAGGGCACGCTCGTCACCATGACCCCCGGCTTGAACAGCAGCCGCGCCTTCAGCCTGAGCGCGCTCTGGTTGTGCAGCGCGTGCTCCCACCAGTGGCCGACCACGTACTCGGGGATGAACACGGTCACCACGTCGCGCGGCGAGCGCCGCCGCAGGGTCTTGACGTAGTCGAGGATGGGCTGCGTGATCTCGCGGTACGGCGAGTCGAGCATCTTGAGCTGCACCGGGATGCCCCGCCGCTCCCACTCCTCCTGCAGCTTGCGCGCGTCCTCGCCCTCGACGCCCACCGTGATGGCCTCCAGCGTGGACGGCCTGGTGGCGCGGGCGTAGGCCAGCGCGCGCATGGTCGGCTTGTGCAGCTTGGAGACGAGCACGATCGCGTGGTTGCGCGCGGGCAGCATGGTCGGCTCGTACTCCTCGCTGATCTCCAGCTCGGCCGCCACGTTGTCGTAGTGGCGCCTGATTCCCTTCATCATGAGGAACAGGATCGGCATCGCGATGCACACGATCCACGCCCCGACCAGGAACTTCGTCAGCAGCACGACCACCAGCACGAGACCCGTCATGATCCCGCCGAAGAAGTTGATCACGCGGGAGCGGTGCATCTGGTGGCGCACCTTGGGGTCGGTCTCGGTCTTCAGGTGGCGGGTCCAGTGAATGACCATGCCGATCTGGCTGAGCGTGAACGAGACGAAGACGCCGACGATGTAGAGGTTCAGCAGGCGGCTGACGTCGGCCTGGAAGCCCCACAGCAGCAGGCACGCGCCGAGCGCGAGGATGATGATGCCGTTGGAGAAGGCCAGCCGGTCGCCGCGGGTGTGGAGCTGGCGCGGCAGGTAACGGTCCTGCGCCAGGATGGAGCCGAGCACCGGGAAGCCGTTGAAGGCCGTGTTGGCGGCCAGGAAGAGGATCAGGGCGGTCACCGCCGAGATCACCACGAACGGCAGCGACCCACCGCCGAACACCGCGTCGGCCACCTGGGAGATGATCGGCTGCTGGTAGTAGCCGGGGCCGACGGGGGTGCCGTTGGGCAGGTGCAGGTCGGTGGCGACCACGGACGGCTCGGCGATCTTCACGCCCGACGCGAGCCCGAGCGCGATGATGCCGCCGAACATGGTGATCGCGACCAGGCCCATCATCAGCAGCGTGGTGGCGGCGTTCTTGCTCTTGGGCTTTCTGAAGGCGGGCACGCCGTTGCTGATGGCCTCGACGCCCGTCAGGGCGGCGCAGCCGGAGGAGAACGCGCGCAGGATCAGGAACGCGGCGGCGAAGGTGGTCAGGTTGGTCTGCTCGGCCTCGATGGTGAAGTGGGCGCTCGGCGCCTGGAGCTGCTCACCCAGCACCAGCAGCCGGAACCCGCCCCAGGCGATCAGGGCCAGAACGGCGATCATGAACGCGTACGTGGGAACGGCGAAGGCGGCGCCGGACTCGCGGATGCCGCGCAGGTTGATCACCGTGAGGAGGATCACGATGGCGATGGCGATGGCGGGCTTGTGCTGGCCCACGAACGGAATTGTGGCGCCGACGTAATCGACGCCGTTGGCGACGGACACCGCGACCGTGAGCACGTAGTCGACCATGAGCGCGCTGGCGACGGTGAGCCCGGCGTTCTTGCCGAGGTTGGTGGTCGCCACCTCGTAGTCCCCGCCGCCGCTCGGATAGGCGTGCACGTTCTGCCGGTACGACGCCACGACGGTGAGCATCACGACCACGACGGCGATCGCGACCCAGGGACTGTAGGTGTAGAAGGAGACTCCGGCCAACGACAGGATGACCAGAATCTCTTGGGGCGCATACGCCACAGAAGAGAGCGCGTCACTCGCGAAAACCGGCAGTGCTATCCGTTTTGGGAGGAGTTGCTCGTGAAGCTGCCCGCTACGCAGGGCGCGCCCCACGAGCAAGCGTTTGACAAGATCCGTTACCTTCGCCACGTAACGAGATGCTAGCCCCATGCCGAGGCCTTAAACGAGGCGCTCCCCCCTCGGGCCATACTGGTGTCCAGCAATGGGCCGACCGCGAAAGTGCGGGGGGAAATGCATATAGTGATCATGGGGTGTGGCCGAGTCGGTTCGACTCTCGCTCATATCCTCGAGGACAGCGGCCATTCCGTCGCCATCATCGACCGCGACCCGCAGGCGTTCCGGCGGCTTCGCGCCGGGTTCCGAGGGCGGCGGGTGACGGGCGTGGGCTTCGATCGCGACGTGCTCACCGAGGCCGGCATCGAGTCCGCCGCCGCGTACGTCGCGGTCTCCAGCGGCGACAACTCCAACATCATCTCCGCTCGCGTGGCCCGCGAGACGTTCGGCGTGGACAACGTGGTGGCCCGCATCTACGACCCCCGCCGCGCCGAGGTCTACCAGCGGCTCGGCATCCCCACGGTGGCGACCGTACGGTGGACGGCCGACCAGATCCTGCGCCGCATCCTCCCCGAGGGCGCCGAGCCGCTCTGGCGCGACCCCACGGGCACGATCATCCTGGCGGAGGTCACCGCCAACCCCGAGTGGATCGGCACCCGCGTCGTCGACCTCGAGCACCGCGTCAAGACGCGCGTGGCCTTCATCAACCGCATGGGCGAGGCCCTGACCATCACGGAGGACACCGTGGTGCAGGAGGGCGACGTGCTCCACGTCATCGCCGCGGAGAACGACATGGACCGGATCAACAAGGTGCTCGCCGCGGCACCGGAAGAGGACGAGTGATGCGCGTCGCCATCGCCGGAGCGGGCGCCGTGGGCCGCTCCATCGCGGCCGAGCTCCTGGAGAACGGCCACGAGGTCCTGCTCATCGACGTGGACCCCCGGGCCATCAAGATCGACAGCGTGCCGCGCGCCGAATGGCTCCTCGCCGACGCCTGCGAGATCGCCTCCCTCGACGAGGCCGGGCTCAACAACTGCCACGTCGTGGTCGCCTCCTCCGGCGACGACAAGGTCAACCTGGTGGTCTCCCTGCTGGCCAAGACCGAGTACGGCGTACCGCGCGTGGTGGCCCGCATCAACCACCCCAACAACGAGTGGCTCTTCAACGAGTCCTGGGGCGTCGACGTGGCCGTCTCGACCCCGCGCCTGCTGAGCGCCCTGGTGGAGGAGGCGGTCAGCGTCGGCGACCTCGTACGCCTGATGACCTTCCGCCAGGGCCAGGCCAACCTGGTGGAGCTCACGCTGGCCGAGGACGCCCCGGTCGTGGGCCAGCGGGCCGGCTCGGTGCCGTGGCCCGTGGACTCCGCCCTGGTCGCGATCCTCAGGGAGGGCCGGGTCCTGGTGCCGACGGCGGACGATCCGCTGGAGGCGGGGGACGAGCTGCTGTTCGTCGCGAACCAGGAGGTGGAGCAGGAGCTCGCCCACCTCCTCTCCCAGCACTAGCCGGTACGAACCCGGGCCCCCTGGGGGGTTCCGGGGCCGAAAGGCAAGGTCCTCGCACCGGGAGGCGCTTCGCGCCATGAGAGCCCTCGGGCTCCGCCCCTTCGACCCCGCAACGGCGCGGTCCTCGCTTGAAGGCGCGCTGCGCGCGACGAGAGCTCGGGCAGCGCCCTGTGGGGGCAGACCCCCGCACCCCCGGACGCGACCCCGATTACTCACGCATCAACGGCATGCGCCAGGGCGCAAGGTTTGTTTCGGCAGACAGGCAGCACCGCAACAGGCACGACGACCCTGTCAGAGGTTCCCGCCTCACGCCCATCGAATGCCATGCGATGCCCGTTGGCGGTGTCCATGTACTCGCGCACCCTATGGATCGGCCCGCCTCGCAATGCGAAGACGAAACAGTAGTCGTTGCGATAGGCGTGGGCGTTGGTCAGCGTAGCCGCATGGTCTCCTCCACCACGGCCATATCGCTGTTCGGCGTACAACCCGCGGAAATCAAGCGCCACATCGGCGACGAACATGCGCGGGAAGTCCACGGTGAGACAGTGGACGATGGCGTCGCTGCCCACCATGTGATTCGTCCCGCCGAGCGCCACGGCGGCAGCGTTGCCGGGCGGAGCCGGCCCTACCCCTCGTCAAGGAGGAGGGCCGCCGCTTTGGGATCCATCAGGTTGGACCACACTTGCTCAGCAGGCAGCAGGTCACGCTCAGGTAGAGCTACCTCTGGAAACCATGCTTCAGGGGGACAGCCAGGCATCCGGCTCAGGATTAGCGTGACCAGGTCGCGCGGAACGGAACCGGTGATACGGATCGCGACATAGGTTTCGTGCCCGTCCTCGGCCCTGATCAAGATGCCCAGCCTGAAGCCTGAAAAGTCGGCCGCGTGCTCATGTCCGTCACGCAGCGAGCCGCAGACCAGCTCACGAATAGTACGATTTAAGGCGCAATGCGAACCGTGTCGCACTTTCCAGGCGATACCGGTCATGATCATCGGGACCGGGCAGCAGGTGAGCACTATAGGCGTCAGTGATCAGTGGCTTGTCATGCTCCGCGTTGTAGCGGGCACGGGCGGCTCGGGTTTCGGCAGTGAGGGCGGAATAGAAGTCGTCCCCGGAACCCTCCTCACGCATTCCCCCAGCCACTAGCCATGCCTCGACGTCCGCAGAAGGCTCGTCCCTCCACACCGCTCCGCGCCATCGCTGCACCTTGACCTTGAACATCACCGTGTCGTCTATCGCACGTATCCGCTCATGAGCGATGTCAGGGTCAGCGAACTGGCGCGAGGCTTTGTCCAAGAGCGGATGCTCAACGCTCTCCAGCGGCAGGCTTGCTGGTGGAATGGGGATCCCCAGGTCATGGCGAAGGACCCGGATCGTAGGTCGGACGTGTGCCATTGTGAGGCTATTCCTCCCAGCCTCCGACGCCGCCCAGTTCCTCGATCCTCTCGGCGGAAAGCCCTGTGAGCAAGGACACGCCAGAGGCAAGAGAGCCATCGAGGACCTTCATGGACTCGATCATGCCTCGACGGATCTCCTCACGCTGCCGATCGAGATAGGCACGGACCGCGGCATCCACAAGATCCTTTTTGGTCATCCCGAGGAAGTGTGCACCTTGCGTGATGAGTTTGTCTGTTGCCAGATCGACCTTCAACGGCGCTTGCCGCTTGCCACCTGGGTTCGGCATAGCCATGGGAATCACCTGTCCCTCCGTACCAGAGTACCTCAGTACCTCAGTACCTCGACGCGGCATTCGGCCATCCCATCGGCCCAACTGATCAACTAGATCGTCTCCGGCGAGGTCACGGCTTTGCCGACTCGCGTCAGGTCCAGGCGGTACTCCAGGAATCCAGCGAGGACGCCGGGGAACTCGGGCAGGCGGCGCTATTCGCCGTAGCGGGGCGGCGGGGGTGGTCCCATGTCATGCGCCGGAAGCGACAGGACGCCGGCGACCCGCGGACCGTTTCCATCTGGCTGAACTCCCTACCGGCGCCCACCGCCGGGCTGCACGACGACGGCAAAGCCGCCCCTGGCGAGCGACGGACCGGCATCCGGGTCGATTGCACGTGACCAGCGCGGCGCCACCCCTCGCGGTCCCATCCGACTCCTCGTCACAGCTCCGAAGCGGTGGCCCCCTGCCCGGCCCTCAGGAGCCCGGGCAGGAAGCGCGTCGTGACAGAAACTCAGCCTCAGCGACGGCCGGCCCCCTGGGACGGCCCTCGATGACCCACATCTCAGGGCTGTGTTCTCCCGTTAACCCAGGGTTTCCAGCCCTCTTGGCGAATCCTTCGGTGTCATCACCATGGCGGTGCCCGACAACCAGGAACCGGCGCTCAGTCGAAGGTCACGCTGAAGCGCCTGGCGTCATCCGCGTCCATGCAGTTGAAGACGACACTCATGGGCAGCATGACGGAGCCCCTGTCCAGGCTCTCGAGGAACCGTTCGCACAGAGTGTCATCCGGCCCCCTCCAGTCGTCGTCGGCGACGGCCGGCCCCGCTGCCAGGAGCAGGGCGGCGGCGGTCGTGGCCAGGGCGGTGACGGCACGTGCGTACATTGGGGCCCCCGATTGGCTCGAAGTGATCCTTCGCCAGCCTTCGTACCCGCGCAAGTGGATCAGCTCTTCTAGGAAATGATCCGGAGATCTTTACCAGGGATCGTCAGGCGGGAGCCACCGGGGGTTTGATCGGGGTGCGGCCGCGGCCCAGGACCCAGAGCATGGCGCCGAGGGCGGCCACCTGGAGCGGCCAGCCCATGGCGATCTTGGCGACGCCGAGGGCGGCGACCGCCTCGTTGCCGCCTCCGAACCAGTAGACCGGCCCCTGCACGGCCACCCGGACCGCGCACGGCAGCAGGAGCAGCCAGGTCAGCCGCGTGCACAGCTTCACGATGCCCGGGTCCTTGTGCCAGGCGGTCGGGTCGCCCGTGACCGAGCCGATCAGGAAGCCCACCACCGGCCACCGGGTGACGATGGACAGCAGCATCGCCACCATGTAGCCGGCGTTCCACAGGATGCCGGGCAGGAAGTAGTCCTTCGCGTCGCCGGTGCGGCTGGCGAAGAACGCGCCGATCGCGATGCCGATCAGGCTGTTGATCACGAACTGCGGTGTGGACCGCTGCACGATCCTGACCAGCAGCAGCACCACCGCGATCGAGACGCTCACGATGAGCGACAGTTTCAGCTCCTCGGTGGTGACCCAGCACACCGTGAACGCGATCGTCGGGATCGCCGCCTCGATGATGCCGCGCACCCCGCCGAAGGCCTTGGCGAGCTGGGCTCGCACCGCCGCCTCAACGGTGTCGTGGGCGACCTCTTCCGCCTCAGCACTCACGTGTCAACTCCCTGGGCGCAGCTCGTAACGCGGATTGAACATCACCTTGCGTCCGTCCTGCATGCTGACCAGGCCCTCGGCCTTGACCGTGCGGCCGGGCTCGATGCCCGCGATCTTGCGGCGGCCGAGCCAGACCAGGTCGATCACGTCGGACCCGTCGTAGAGCTCGGCCTCGAGGGCGGGGGCGCCGCCCCTCGGACGGAGTGTCACCGTACGTAGCGTACCTGCCACGCAGAAGCGCCGACGGCCGCCACACGAGACGATGGGGGTCGCGCCGACCTCGTCGGCGTCTTCTCGCAGTTCTTGGGCCTCGATCTCGGACTGGGGTGAGGCCAGCCGACTGAAGAACCCGCGCAATCCCCCGCGTTTCGGAGGCTCTGCCGTACTCATGATGAATCAGCCTATGTGATGTCGGCGCGATGTCAGCCCTCAGCGAATCTCGCTGATTTCGGGTCCCCGTTTGAACGGGTTGAACCCGGGCCGATCGTCGCCCGTCTCGCCTGCTTGTTCGTTGGGGCGGCGCAGCGGGATGGGCTCCTCGCGGGCCATCGGGTCGCTGCCCCGGACCACCACGACGTCCTTGACGAAGTCGATGTACGCCGCCGCCACGGCCTCGTCCAGCGCCGCCTTGCCGGAGATCACGGCGAGCAGGAACCAGCGGGGCCCGTCGATGCCGAGATATCGGGCGGGACGGGAGCCGTCCTCGACCTTCATCTCGCCCCTCAGCTCGCTGCCGAACGGGCCCTCCCGCTCCTCCAGATGCTGCGCCTGGGCCAGGATCTTGGTCTTGACCTCGTCCCACAGGCCCGAGCTGCGCGGTGCGGCCAGGGCCTGGAGCTGCAGCGAGCTCTCCTCGTAGAGCACGACGACACCGACGTGCTGGTCTCCGACGGAGGCCAGCCGCACGTCGAAGTCGGGATTGTGCGGCAGCCGCAGGCCGCCCAGGTCGATCCTGTCGGTCTCCGGGTGGGGCTCGTCGGCGTCCCACGGGCCGGAATCTCGCGCAAGGGCGGCAGGATCCTGCTCGACGACCTGCTCCGGCTGCTCACGACGACGACGTCGGAACACGTTCCTCACTCTCCTCGCTCGCGGGCCGTCAGCGCGGCCCGATGCTCATCGTCCTGTAGATCCGAACCCGTTGGCGCCGCGCACCGAACCCGGCAGGCTCTCCACCTCGTAGAAGGCCGCGCGCTCCACCCGCTGGACCACGAGCTGGGCCACCCGGTCGCCCCGCTGGAGGCGGAACGGCTCCTTGGCATCGGTGTTGATCAGCGTCACCCTGATCTCGCCGCGGTAGCCCGCGTCGACCGTGCCCGGCGCGTTGACCAGCGTGACACCGTGCTTGGCGGCCAGCCCGGACCTCGGGTGGACGAACGCGGCGTAGCCGTCGGGCAGGGCGATCGCGACGCCCGTCCCGATGACAGCCCGCTCGCCGGGCAGCAACTCGACGTCCTCGGCCGCGTAGAGGTCGGCGCCCGCGTCTCCCGCGTGGGCGTAGGACGGCATCGGCAGCCCGGCGTCGAGCCGCTGGATGAGGACCTCTGCGTTGCTCAAGGGTTCACCTCGTAGTCCTGGGTGTTCTGTACGGTGGCGTGCTTGGCGAAGTGTCCCATGCTCACCTCGGCGAACAGCGCCGCCGCGCGGACGGGCGGACGGACCGTCGGAGGGCTGTTTCGCCCCTCAGCCTCAAGGTACGCCTTCCCGCCCGCATTGCCGTCGCACCCGGCACGCAAGTGGAGTGTCGTGCCCACGGGAGCGGAGAGGAGACAGGGAGTCACGGCTGACGAGGTTACTCGGTGTCCACCCGCCGGCCGTTCTCGCCCTGGCTTCCGGGCTCGGCGCCTCTCCCGCCGGGCTCCGCGCCGCGCGATCCGGATGCGTCGTCGCGGGGAGCGGCCCCCTCGCCGCGCGGCCGGGGAACCTCGCCGGGCCCTCCCCCGGCGTCCCCTCTGGGCCCCTTGTCCTCACCGGGACCATGGCTGGGCGGTGGCAGGGCAGGTGGTTGATGCATGAGCTCGGGCAGCGCGCGGTAGATCACCGCGGCCACCGGCACGGCGACGGCGGCCCCCGCGATGCCGGCCAGGATGCCGCCGATGGCCAGCACCAGGATGATCGCCAGCGGATGGAAGTTGAGCGCCCGGCCCACGATCAGCGGCTGGAGCACGTGATTTTCCAGCTGCTGCTCGACGATGAGGATGCCGAGGAAGATCAGCGCGTAGACGAGCCCCTTGGCGCCCAGCGTGACGAGGGTGGCGACCGTGCCGGCGAAGAAGATGCCGACGATGGGGATGAAGCTGGCGAAGAAGATCAGCACGGCCAGCGGCGCCCACAGCGGCACGCCCATGCCCGCCAGCACGATGCCCATGATCAGCCCGTGCACCGCGGCCACGGCCACGGTGCCCTGCACGTAGTGGGAGAGCGTGGCCCAGGCGGCCCGCCCGGCCCGGTCCACGCGCGGCGCGACGTTGCCGAACCCCCGCAGGACCCACGACCAGATGCGCTCGCCGTCCTTGAGCAGGAAGAACGTCACGAACAGCAGCAGCACGATGGACGCGAGCACCTCGAAGGCGACCGCCCCGGCCGTCAGCACGGTGCCGGTGATGGCCGTGCGCTGCGTGTTGACCATGGTGGCGATCTCGTCGACGTAGCTCGTGATCTGCGCCTCTTTGAGGTGCAGGGGGCCGGTGATCAGCCAGTCCTGCACCGATCGGGCCGTCGCCTGCACCTGCTGGACGAGGTTGGGGAACTCGTCGCTAGCCCGCGCCCCCACCAGCCACCCGGTGCCGGCGAGCACGGCCAGGGCCACCAGCATGGTGATCCAGGTGGCGTAGATGGGCCGCATGCCCGCCTGGCGCAGGCTGTTGGTCAGCGGGAACAGCAGCGCGGTCAGCAGCAGCGCGATCGCCACGGGCAGCGCCACGAACGTGAGCCGGGCGATGACGAGGGCGAAGAAGTAGACGACCACGCCGACGAGGATCAGGCACGCGCACCACGCGGCCATCTTGGCCAGCACGGGCGGCACGAGCTTGGTAGGGCGGTCGGGAAACACATATTCCAGACTGGCATGTCCGCGGCCCGGATGCGCGCCCATAAATCATGGGGCGGCTGACCACAGAGCGACGCTAAGGCCGCGCGACCAGCACAAGCCCACCTCGCCAAGGTCGGGCCTGTGCAAGGGATGGACGGCGTGTCACCGTCATGGTCATGAAGGCTGTGGTGGTCCTCGCCGTGCTCGCGTCGCTCTTGCCCGCCCCCGCGTACGCCTCCCGCGCCGACCTGGCGCTGGACGTGCTCTCCAGCCGCCCCGACCAGATCACCGGCGGTGACGCCCTGCTCAGGGTCCGCCACCGCGAAGGCACGCGGCTCCGGGTCACGCGCGACGGCGAGGACGTCACGGCGGCCTTCAAGCAGACCAGGGACGGCCTCACGGCCCTGGTCACCGGCCTGAGGACGGGAGCGAACACGATCGTCGCCACGGCGGGCCGGGAGCGGCGGACGCTGACGTTGCGCAACCACCCCATCGAGGGGCCGGTCTTCTCGGGTCCGCACCAGTACCCGTTCCTGTGCAAGACCGAGCGCAGCGGGCTGGGCCCGCCCGCGGCGGACAACCAGGACGGCCAGGGCATGCGCGTCGCGGGCGGCTGGAGCAGGGACTGCTTCGCGCCGGCCGTCACCGACCGCCTCTACCGGTCCACGGACGGCACGTTCAAGCCCATGCCGACGAGCGGATCTACCGGGCGGCCCGCCGACATGTCCACGACCACGCTGCCGGACGGCCGCACGGTCGACTTCGTGGTACGCAGGGAGCGCGGCGTGATCAACCGCTTCCTCTACTCCATCGCCATGGTCGAGGACGGCTGGACCGGCCGGGCGATCTACCGGTTCGACGGCGGCGTGGGGATCGGCCACGACCAGGGCACGCTCGGCGGCAACGCCCTCGACCCGTACGGGCTGGGCCAGGGCTACGCGATCATGTACTCGTCGGGCACCCGCACCTCCACCCACTACAACCTGATCCTGGGCGGCGAGACGGCCCTCATGGTCAAGGAGCGCTTCATCGAGCAGTACGGCGTCCCGCTCTACACGGTGGGCGTGGGCGGCTCGGGCGGGGCCATCCAGCAGTACATCTACGGCCAGAACCTGGGCGACCGGCTGATCGACGCCGCGATCCCGCAGTACTCCTATCCGGACATGGTCACCCAGACCATCCACGTGGGCGACTGCGAGCTGCTCGAACGCTACATGGACCGCAATCCGCGCTGGGCCCGGTGGGACGACAGGACGGCCCTCATCGGCATGAATGCCAGCGACACGGTCGCGAACCCGTACACCGGCGGACAGGGCTCCGACGAGTGCGTCAACGGCTGGCGCGGCCTGACCCCGCTGACCATGAATCCTCGGTGGACCTCGAACAACGACCCCGAGTGGCAGCGCATGGACCCGCCGGGCGTCAAGGACACCGTGCAGTGGACGCACTGGGACGACGCGCGCAACGTCTACGGCGTGGACGAGCACGGGTACGCCCGCTCGACCTGGGACAACGTGGGCGTCCAGTACGGGCTGAAGGCGCTGGCCGACGGCGTGATCACCCCGGCCGAGTTCCTGGACGTCAACGCGAAGGCGGGCTCGTGGAAGGAGGCTGCGGACATGGTCCAGGAGGGCTGCCCGTTCGTGCAGTCCGCCTGCCCGGCCGACTTCGACCCCTGGAGCGCCCGCAACGTCAACCTGGGCGACCCGGCGCCCAGGCGCGCGGGAGACCCGATCGCGATCAGGAACGTGCGGCGCAGCGGCCTGGTGTTCATGGGCGACATCGACATCCCGATCATCGACTGGCGGCACTACCTGGAGGACCGGCTCGACATGCACGACTCGCACCAGTCGTTCGCCTCCAGGCAGCGGATGCTCGACCACGACGGCCGGGCGGGCAACCAGGTCATCTGGTTCACGGACGCGCGGCCCGACGGGCCGAAGTTCGACCAGACGCCGCAGGCGCTGCAGGTGATGGACGCCTGGATGGCCAACATCCGGAAATATCCGGCGCGCGGCGTGGTCGGCAACAGGCCGCCGGAGGCGGTGGACCGCTGCTTCGCCACGGACGGCACGCAGATCGCGGCGGGCCCGCACGTCTGGGACGGCATCCTCGACCGCCGCTCCCCCGGCGCCTGCACGCAGCGCTTCCCGCTCTATTCGACGAGCCGCGTGGTGGCGGGCGGCCCGCTGGCGGGCGGCGTCTACAGGTGCCGCCTCCAACCGGTCGATCGGGCCGTCGCGAGGGGCCTGTACGGCTCCTGGCACCCGACCGAGGAGGAGCGGGCCAGGCTGAAGCAGATCTTCCCTACCGGAGTGTGCGACTACTGACGGGCAGTTCGCGCATCGAGCGCAGGGGCGAGGTGGCCAGCGGCAGGAACGCCAGGCAGGCCCCGGCAGCCGCGACCAGGAGCGTGTTCCGCACCCCGATCGCCCCGCCCAGCGCGCCACCGATCAGCCCGCCCAGCGGCAGCGTGCCCCACACCAGGAAGCGCATGGTGGCGTTCACCCGCCCGAGCAGCGGCTCGGGCGTGATGGCCTGGCGGAAGCTGAGCTGCGTGACGTTGTAGATCACCACTCCCGCCCCGACGCAGAACTCGTAGGCCACGAACAGCCCCAGCCGCCAGTCGGCCGCCATCCACGGCAGCACGAACGTCAGCGGCGCGGGCACGGCTATGCCCAGCCACATCGCCGGCCCCTGCCCGAGCCGCCTGACGACCCGGGCGTTGACCAGCGCGCCGACGATCCCGCCGAGGCCGCCCGAGGCCATGAGCAGCCCGATGGTGCCCGCGTCCAGGCCGAGCTCCCTGGCCAGGAGGAGCAGGAACATGGGCTGGGCCACGGAGACGAAGAAGTTCGCGGTGGCGGTGCAGCCGGCGATGCGGCGCAGCAGCCGGTGCCCGAGCACGAATCGCACGCCTTCGGCGATCTCCTGGCCCAGGTTGGCCCGGCCGGGCTCCGGACGGGCCTCGTGCCTGCGGATCGTACCCAGGCACAGCGCCGACCAGGCGAACCCGGCCACCGTGGCGACCAGCGCGAACGGCGCGGTGAGGAGGTGGATCAGGTAGCCGCCCCCGCTCGGCCCGCCGACCTGCGCCACCGTGCGGACGATCTCCAGCGTGGAGTTGCCCTCGACGAGCCGCTCGCGTTCGACCAGGCAGGGCAGGTAGCTCTGGTACGCGACGTCGAAGAACACGGTGAACACACCCAGCACCAGCGCCACCGCGTACAGCTGGTGGATCGTCAGCACGTCCAGCCACCACGCGACCGGCACGGACGCGAGCGCCAGCGCCCTCGCCCAATCGCTGACCACCATGACCACGCGCTTGCGCAGCCGGTCGACGAGGGCGCCGGCGGGGAGCCCGATCACCACGAACGCCAGCGTCTGGCATGCCGCCAGCAGGCCCACCTCGAACGCGGAGGCCCGCAGCGCCGACACGGCCACCAGCGGCAGCGCCAGCACCAGGAGCTGGCTGCCCGCCTGGCTGGCGACGTCGGCGAGGAACAACCGGCGGAAGTCGTGATCGCGTAACAGGCTCACCCGTCAGAGCATCCCTGACCGATTGAGAAAAATCAACCGGTTATAGGGTGGCGGTCCATGGGCACCCAACGCCGCCCCGCCACCGAGGCCGAGGCCCGCGCGCTGGCCTCGGCCGTACGGCTGCGCATCCTGCGGCTCTGTCTCGACCAGGCGCTCACCAACAAAGAGATCGCCGGCCGCCTCGACGCCAACCCCGCCACCACCCTCCACCACGTGCGCAAGCTCGTGGAGACGGGTTTCCTGTCCGCCGAGCCCAGCCGGCCGGGGCCGCGCGGCTCCACGGAGATCCCCTACCGGGCCACCGGCAAGTCGTGGGAGATGGACGTCCGCGAGAGCGGCGTGGGCGGGGGCAGCGCGGCGATGCTCGACGCGTTCCTGCAGGAGAGCAGGCTCATCGACATCGAGCGGGCCGACCTCGTCAGGCTGGGGCTCAGGCTCACCCCCGACGGGCACGCGGAACTGCGCAGGCGGCTGGAGGAACTGTTCGACGAGTTTCGCGGGCGGCAGGCGCCGCCGGACGGGCAGGCGTACTCGATCTTCCTGGCCATGCACCGCGACGTCACCCGGGACCCCTGAGGACCCCTGGACGCACGGACGCCGGGCGCCCCGCAGAGGGGGCGGCCCGGCGTCCTGCCATCCGGACGTCAGCCCAGGTGGACCTCGACTTTCAGCTCGTCACCATACTCCAAGACGAACTCCTCCACAGTGCCTGCGGCACAAAGGTCGTCCTGAGCTTGGCGGACAAGCCCGACTTCGGGCGCCCAAACGGTCAGCCTGGAGACCTCGGCCCGCATCGACTGCTTGGCCTCGGACTTGGCCTTGCGCACCTGGCCGAGCACCTCGGACGCCACGGCCAGCACGGCCGGGTCGCCGGCCCCGCGCGGGAGAGCGGGCCACGGGGCCCGGTGCACCGACCCCTCGCGCCACCACGACCACACCTCTTCGGTCACGAAGGGCAGGAACGGCGCGAACAGCCGCAGCAGCACGTCGAGCGCCTGCCGCAGCGCCGCGTGGGCGGAGGCGGCGGCCGGACCGGACTCGTAGGCCCTGGCCTTGACCAGCTCCAGGTAGTCGTCGCAGAACGCCCAGAAGAAGCGCTCCACGGCCTCCAGAGCCCTGGTGTGGTCGTAGGCCTCGAACGCCTGGCCGGCCTCGCGCACGGCGTCGGACAGGCCCGCGAGCATCGACAGGTCGAGCGGCTCGGTGACCGTGTTTGATCCTGGCCCGTCGTTCACAGCCAGGCCGAGGACGAACTTGGACGCGTTGAGGATCTTGATCGCGAGCCGCCGCCCGATCTTGAGCTGCCCGGCGTCGAACGCGGTGTCCACGCCGTAGCGGCCGTTGGCCGCCCAGTAGCGCACCGCGTCGGAGCCGTGCTGCTTCAGCAGGTCGAGCGGGGTGACCACGTTGCCCTTGGACTTGGACATCTTCTTGCGGTCGGGGTCGAGGATCCAGCCCGAGATCGCGACGTCGCTCCACGGCAGCCGGCCGAACTCGTAGTGCGACCTGACCACGGTCGAGAACAGCCAGGTGCGGATGATCTCGTGCGCCTGCGGCCGCAGGTCGGCCGGGTAGACCCGCTTGAACAGGTCGTCGTCGGTCTCCCAGCGGCCCGCGATCTGCGGCGTCAGCGACGAGGTGGCCCAGGTGTCCATCACGTCGGGGTCGGCCATGAACCCGCCGGGCACGCCGCGCTGGTCCTCGGTGTAGCCGGGCGGCACGTCGGAGGACGGGTCGACCGGCAGCATGTCCTCCGTGGGCACGATCGGCGCGTCGTGGACGGGCTGCCCCGACTCGTCGATCGGATACCACACCGGGAACGGCACGCCGAAGAAGCGCTGGCGCGAGATCAGCCAGTCGCTGGTGAGCCCCTCGACCCAGTTGTCGTAGCGCACGCGCATGTGCGGCGGGTGCCACGTCAGCTCGCGCCCGCGCCCCAGCAGCCGATCACGCAGCTCCTCGTCGCGCCCGCCGTTGCGGATGTACCACTGGCGGGTGGTGACGATCTCGAGCGGCCGGTCGCCCTTCTCGTAGAACTTGACCGTGCGCGAGACGGGCCTCGGCTCGCCCTCGAGGTCGCCGGACTCCCGCAGCAGCTCCACGATCCGCTCGCGGGCGCTGTGCACGGTCTTGCCGGCCAGCTCCTTGTACGGCTCCGCCTCCACGCCCTCCGGCGGCTCGGCCAGCAGCCGCCCGTCCCAGCCGATGATCGGCCGGGTCTCCAGGTGCAGCTCCCGCCACCAGGTGACGTCGGTGATGTCGCCGAACGTGCAGATCATGGCGATGCCGGTGCCCTTGTCGGGCTCGGCCAGCCGGTGGGCCAGCACCGGCACCTCCACCCCGAACAGCGGCGTCAGCACCGACGTGCCGAACAGCGGCTGGTAGCGCTCGTCGTCGGGGTGGGCGACCAGCGCCACGCACGCCGGGATCAGCTCGGGCCTGGTCGTCTCGATGAAGACCGGGCCCTTCTCGCCGTAGAACGAGATCTTGTGGAACGCGCCGGGCCACTCCCGGTCCTCCAGCTCGGCCTGGGCGACGGCGGTGCGGAAGGTGACGTCCCACAACGTCGGCGCCTCGGCGAGGTAGGCCTCGCCACGCAGCAGGTTGCGCAGGAAGGCGCGCTGCGAGACCGCCTGCGCCTCGTCGCTGATCGTGGTGTAGAGCAGCGACCAGTCGACCGACAGGCCGACCCGCCGCCAGACCTCCTCGAACGCCTGCTCGTCGAGGGCGGTCAGCTTGTGGCACAGCTCCACGAAGTTACGCCGCGAGATGGCGATCTCACGTTTGCCGGGCTTGTCCGGTGGCACGAAGTCAGGGTCATAGGGCAGCGACGGGTCGCAGCGCACGCCGTAGACGTTCTGCACCCGGCGCTCGGTGGGCAGGCCGTTGTCGTCCCAGCCGATCGGGTAGAACACCGACTTGCCGATCATCCGCTGGTAGCGGGCCATGATGTCGGTGTGGGTGAAGGAGAAGACATGACCGACGTGCAGCGAGCCGGACACGGTCGGCGGCGGCGTGTCGATGGCATAAACCTGCTCGCGCGGCGCGGACCGGTCGAAACGGTAGGTGCCCTCGTCCTCCCAGCGAGCTACCCATACCTGCTCCAAGCCGTCGAGGGTCGGCTTTTCCGGCATGGATGCATGGCGTAGTCGCTGTTGAGTCATGCCTCCATATGGTACGGCTTCGCAGGCCCGGCAAGCGGTGCAGACTAGTGTTCGTTACAGAGGGGAAGGGAGATCGACATGGCGGAGGACAAGCCCGATATCGCCTGGCGTGTGATCGGCGGCCTGGTCGGTCTGGCCACCGGCTGGGCGGCAAGGAAGGTCCTCGGGTTCGTCTGGGTGAAGGCGACCGGGAAGGAGCCGCCGCTCGACACAGACTCGCCCGAGGTCAGCATGGGGGAGGCGATCGGCTACGCCGTGCTCATGGGCGTCGGCATGTCGGTGGCGCAGATCGTGGTCAACCGGACCGCCAAGAAGCGTTACGACGCGTGGAAGTCTGTGAAGCAGGTGACTCAAGGGCAGTGAGAAACTCGTTGGCCCAGCGGTCCACGTCGTAGGTGGCTACCCGGCGGCGCATCGTGCGCATCCGCCGGGCCAGCTCGTGCGGCGTGGCCCGCATCGCGGCCACCATCTGCCGCTTGACGTCCTCCACGTCGTACGGGTTGACCAGGTAGGCCTGGCGCAGCTCGTCGGCCGCCCCGGCGAACTCGCTGAGCACCAGCGCGCCGTGCAGGTCGTGGTGGCAGGAGACATACTCCTTGGCGACCAGGTTCATCCCGTCACGCAGCGGGGTCACGACCATGACGTCGGCGGCCAGGTAGAGGGCGGCCAGCTCGGCGTGGTCGTACGACTGGTGGAAATACTGGACCGGCTGGTAGCCGAGCTGCGCGTGCTCGCCGTTGATCCGCCCGACCTGCAGCTCGATGTCGTCGCGCAGCCGCTTGTACTCCTCCACCCGCTCCCTGCTGGGCGTGGCGATCTGCACGAACACGGCCTCGTTCGCCTTCAGCCGCCCGTCCTTGAGCAGCTCGCCGAACGCCTCCAGCCGCTGCCCGATGCCCTTGGTGTAGTCGAGCCGGTCGACGCCGAGCAGCACGTGCTCGGGATCGCCCAGCTCCGCCCTGACCTCCTTGGCCCGCGCCATGATCTGCGGGTCGCGCACCAGCGAGTCGAGCTGCCCGAAGTCCACCGAGATGGGGAACGCCTGCGTGGTCACCACCCGGTCGTCGAGGAAGATCTCGTTCCCCTTGTACGGCAGCCCGAGCAGCCTGCGGCACAGCCGCCGGAAGTTGGAGGCCCCGCCGGGCAGCTGGAAGCCCACCAGGTCGGCCCCGAGCAGCCCTTCGACGAGGTCCTTTCGCCAGGGCAGCCGCCAGAACAGCTCGGTCGGCGGGAACGGGATGTGCAGGAAGAACCCGATCCGCAGGTCCGGCCTGAGCCTGCGCAGCATGGCCGGGACGAGCTGGAGCTGGTAGTCCTGCACCCAGACCACCGCGCCCTTCTCGGCGGCGTCGGCGGCGGCGTTGGCGAAGCGCTCGTTGACGGCGCGGTAGGTGTCCCACATCGCCCGGTCGAACACCGGCGGCGCCACCACGTCGTGGTAGAGCGGCCAGAGAGTGGCGTTGGAGAAGCCCTCGTAGTACAGCTCCACCTCGCCGGCCGACAGGGGGATCGGGATGAGGTTCATGCCGTCCTGCTCGAACGGCTCCAGCTTCTCGTCGGGGGCTCCGTGCCAGCCGAGCCAGGCTCCGTGCCGGCGCTTCATCACCGGTGCGATCGCGGTCACGAGCCCGCCAGGGCTCCTGCGCCACGAGGCCGTTCCGTCAGGCTCGAGCATCCGATCCACCGGCAACCGGTTCGCGACGATCAGAAACGAGCTACGGCCAGTCACGCAGTTCCTCCTATTGTTCGCCGAGCACGCGGCGGACGGCGTCCGCCACCGAGTCGGGACCCGCATGGGGGATGATCGCGGCGATGTGGGAGTCGGGCCTGATGAGCCATGCCTCATCCGGTCCGGCGCCGAGCCTTTCAGCGAGCGAGCCGGTCCCATCCATCTCCGCGAGCCCGCGCACGGCGAGCGGCGCCGTAATGACCTTGCCCAAGACCTGCGCAAACAAACGCGAATCGCACATATCACCCAACAACACGAGAAAACCGTCACGACAGAACTCCCGCAACCTGCCGCCCGAAAGTCCCACGTCCGGAAGGATCACGCCGGGCGCCGGAACGCATAGCGCGCCCTTGGGCGGCCTGCCCCCGAACGGCCGCGTCGGCTCGGGGGTCGTCAGCGGCGAGTCCACGTACCAGAACGGCTCCGCGAACCGCCCCGAGTCCACCTCCGCCACCAGCCCGCCCTCCAGCACGGCCCGCCTGCGCATGCGCTCCGCCACGGTCCTGGGGGCGAGGAAGCGCATCGTGGCGGCGGTGATCTCGAGGTTCTCCCGCGCGGCCGCGTGCCGCTCGGCGTGGTACGACTCCAGCAGCCCCTCCCCCGCCCAGCCGTTGAGCACGAAGGCCAGCTTCCAGGCCGCGTTCTCGGCGTCGGGCACGCCGGAGTTGAGCCCTCTGGCGCCGAACGGGGCCACCAGGTGGGCGCTGTCGCCGGCCAGCAGGACCCGGCCGACGCGCATGCGGGAGGCGATGCGGGAGTGGAAGCGGTACGTGCTGTGCCAGAGCAGGTCATAGGGCCGGCCGCCGATGATCTGCCCAATTTTTCTGGAAATATCGGCTTTTGTTGGGATGAAGTCGGGCGCGATCTGCCAGTCGATCCGGAACGTGCCGCCCGGGCAGGGATGGATCAGGACCTGGCGGCCCGGGTTCCACAGCGGGTCGAAGTAGAAGCGGCGCTCGTTCTCCCAGCCGGGCAGGTCGGCCCTGATGTCGCAGATGAGGAACTGGTCGTCGAACGTCTCCCCGTCGAACGAGACACCGAGCGCCTGGCGTACCTGCTGGGCCCTGGCGCCCGCGCAGACCAGCGCGTAGGACGCGCGCAGCGACCGCTGACCGCAGCGGACCGTCACCCCCGAGGGGTCCTGGTCGAGGCCGGTGACCTCGTGGTCCCAGCGCACCTCGATGAGCGGCTGCGCCGCGATGGCCTCGTCCAGGATCTGCTCGGTGCGGGTCTGGGAGATGTTCACGCACGCCGGCAGCGGGCCCTCGCGCTCGAACGACCAGGAGAACAGCTCGCGGTCGCGGTAGTAGGTGCGGGCGGTGGTCCAGGCCAGGCCCTCCTCGGCGATCTTGCCCGCGCCGGCGGCGGTCCAGATGTCGAGCACGTCGCGCTGCTGGCAGATGGACTTCGACCCGGTGGAGTCGCGCCCGGCCCGCCGGTCGAGCACCAGCACCTGGATGCCCCAGCGGGCCAGCAGCAGCGCGGCACTCTGCCCGACCGGCCCCGCCCCGACCACGATGACCTGCGCACTGGCTGGGGCGTTCATGACTGGAGCTGGTCCCAGACTTCGCGGTCGCGCTCGGCGGTCCAGATGCGCGGGCGCTCGACGCCGTGCAGCTCGTCCCAGAGCCTGGAGACGTTGAACGGCAGGCAGTGCTCGAAGATCGGCCAGGACCCGTACCGGGGCGCCAGCGCCCGGTGCGTGCGCTCGAACGCCTCCTTGAGCGAGCCCGCCGCGCCGACCTCGCGCAGCATCACGGTGAGGAAGTCACGCGTCTGCGCGATGGCCGCGTCCACCCCCCGCCGGCCGCGCGCCACCGCGCCCCTGCCCCCGACCAGCGTCTCCGCCCCGAACGACGCGACCTTGTCGAGCGTCGCGGCGGACCAGTCGAGGTGGAAGGCGTCGCCGGTGTAGAGGGCGGCCTGGGACTCGACGAGGTCGCCGGCGAACATGATCCGTCGCTTCGGCAGCCAGGCCACCAGGTCGCCCTCGGTGTGGCCGCGCCCGCAGTGGGCCAGCACCAGGTCGCCCCGGTCGCCGCCCAGGTCGATGGTGAACGTGTCGCTGAACGTCGCCGTCGGCCACGTCAGCCCAGGAATCGACCCGGGCTCCTTGAACAGGCGGGGCATCCTGGCGTACTCGCTGGCCCAGTCCTGCTCGCCGCGCTCGGCGATCAGCTCGCGGGTCTTGTCGTGCGTCACGATCACGTCCGCGCCGAACGCCGACGCGCCCAGCACCCGGACGGCGTGGTAGTGCGACAGCACCAGGTACCTGATCGGCTTGTCGGAGTGCTCCCGCAGCCTGGCCAGCCATTCGCGGGCGGCCACGGGCGTGGCGAGCGCCTCGAAGCAGACGAGGAAGTCCTCGGCCTCGATGGCGCCCACGTTCGGATCGCCTTCTGCCGTGAGCGCGTACACGCCCTCGGCCAGCACCTCCAGGGACTGCTTCTTCTCGCCGAGATCGGCCGACGAGGCGAACGGTCTGGCCATCACCACTCCTCCCGCGACGGGGTCAGCACCCGCCAGAACCTCTTCCCCCTCCGACGGCACCTCTCCCAACGCCGTCCCACGTCACGCCGGGCGCCTGGTCTGGACGATGTGGAAGCGGCCCGCCACGTAGCCCGGGTCCGTGAGCGAGGCCGTGGCGGCCGGGTTGGCGCCCGTGCCGTGGTAGTCGCTGAACGCCGCCGACTGGTTGACGAAGACGCCGCCCGTCAGGTTGCACGACAGGTTCACCCCCGCGTCGAGGGCGGCCCGTTCGGCCTGGTCGAGCACCTCGTCGGAGGTGGAGTAGGCGGCGGCCGTGAGCGCCCCGCGGGCCTTGATCGTGCGGCGCAGCACCTCCAGGCTCTCCTGCGTCGACCCCGTCGGGATGACGAACGCGATCGGCCCGAAATGCTCCCGCCCGTAGACGTCGGAGTCGTCCGGCGAGACCTTCACGATGACCGGCGTCCGCACCACCGCGTCCGGGAACCCCGGGTGTTTCACCGCGCGCGACTCCAGCACCACCTCGCCCAGCGACGGCGCCGCCTCCACCCGGGCCAGCACGTCGGGGTTGACGATGGCCCCGGTCAGCTCCACCGCGCGGGCGTCGTCCCCGAGCAGCCTGCCGACGGCGCCCGCCAGCCCGGCGCAGACCTCGTCGAAGCTCTTGTGCCCCTCGTCCGTCTCGATCCCGCCGGCCGGCACGAGGAGGTTCTGCGGCGCCGTGCACATCTGGCCGCTGTAGAGCGACAGCGAGAACGCCAGGTTGCCCAGCATGCCGCGCCAGGAGCCGGTCGAGTCGACGACGATCGTGTTGACCCCCGCCTTCTCGGTGTGCACGAGCGCCTGCCGCGCGTTCTGCTCCAGCCAGTCGCCGAACTCCGTGGAGCCGGTGAAGTCGACGATGCGGACGTCGGGGTGGGTGGCGAGCGTCCTGGCCAGCCCCTGCCCCTCCTCCGCCGCGAGCGAGACCAGCCCGGGGTCGAAGCCCGCCTCGGCCAGCACCTCGCGGGCGATCCGCACGGTGATGGCGAGCGGCAGGACCGCGCGCGGATGGGGCTTGACGATCACCGGGTTGCCGGTGACGAGCGAGGCGAACAGCCCCGGGTACGCGTTCCAGGTCGGGAACGTGTTGCAGCCGATCACCAGCGCGACGCCCCGGGGCACGACCGTGAAGCGCTTGTCCATGACCAGCGGCTCGCCCTTGGCCGGCTTCTCCCAGCGGGCGCTCGCGGCCGAGGAGGTCATGGCCGCGTAGCCGTAGGCGACGGCCTCGAGCGCGCGGTCCTGCGCGTGCGGCCCGCCCGCCTGGAAGGCCATCACGAACGCCTGCCCGGTCGTGTGCTGCACCGCATTGGCCAGCTCGAAGCTGCGCCGGTTGATCCGGTCGACGATCTCGACGCAGGCCAGCGCGCGGGCCTCGGGCCCGGCGTCGCGCCAGGCGGGCAGCGCCGCCCGGGCCGCGGCGATCAGGTCGTCCACGAGCGGCTCCGGGTAGGTGACGCCGAGGTCGATGCCGTACGGGGAGCGCTCGGCGCCGATCCAGGACCCGGTGTCCGGCTGGTCGAGGGGGAACGGCTTGCCGAGGTAGGACTCGAACGCCTCCTTGCCCCGCTCGGCCGCCCCCTCACCGTAGACGCGCGGGCTCGGCGACTCGGGATAGGCGCTCCAGTATCCCCGCTCGGCGATGGCCGACAGCGCCTTCTCCAGAGTCTCGCGGTGCTGCTCGAACATGGTGTTCATCCTCTTGACAGGGATGGTCCGGACGGTGAAGTGTTTACCGAACATTCGGTCAGTTGACAAGGGAGACCTGCGTTGGAGAGCGCGCGTCGCATGATGGACGCCGACACCGCCTCCGCCGCCCTGGGCATCGAGCTGACGGAGCTCGGCGAGGGCCGGGCGGTGTGCCGCATGACCGTGACCGACCAGATGATCAACGGGCACGACCTGTGTCACGGCGGCTACGTGTTCCTGCTGGCCGACACCGCGTTCGCGTGCGCCTGCAACAGCCACGGCCCGGTGACGGTGGCGGCGGGCGCGGAGATCACGTTCGTCTCCCCGGCCCACGCGGGCGACGTGCTGGTGGCCGAGGCCGCCGAGCGCACCCGCTACGGCCGCAGCGGCATCTACGACATCACGGTGCGCGGAGCGGCCGGCCGGGTGGTCGCCGAGTTCCGCGGCCGCAGCAGAGAACTGAGACAGGTGGAGGGCTGATGAGACTCGGCGATCCCCCCGCGCCGGAAGATCTCGATCCCATCGAGCGGGCGTCCCGCGACGAGCTCATGTCGATCCAGCTGGAGCGGCTCCAGCGGACGCTCACCCACGCCTACCAACATGTCCCGATTTATCAGCAAAAATTCGACCAGGCGGGCGTGCATCCGAGCGACTGCAAAGAGCTCGCCGACCTGGCGAAGTTCCCCTTCACCACCAAGCAGGACCTGCGCGACACCTACCCGTTCGGCATGTTCGCCGTCCCGCGCGAGCAGGTGGCCAGGATCCACGCCTCCAGCGGCACCACGGGCACGCCCACCGTGGTCGGCTACACCAGGCACGACCTGGACGTCTGGGCGGACGTCGTGGCCCGCTCGATCCGCGCCTCCGGCGGCCGGCCGGGCGACATCGTGCACGTGGCCTACGGGTACGGCCTGTTCACCGGCGGGCTGGGCGCCCACTACGGGGCCGAGCGGCTGGGCTGCACGGTGGTGCCGGTCTCCGGCGGCATGACGCCCCGGCAGGTCCGGCTCATCACCGATCTGCGGCCCGACATCGTCATGGTCACGCCGTCGTACATGCTGGCCCTGCTGGACGAGTTCGAGCGGCAGGGCCTGGACCCCCGCGCGTCCTCCCCGCGGATCGGGATCTTCGGCGCCGAGCCCTGGACCGAGCGCATGCGCGCGGAGCTCGAGGACCGCTTCGACCTGCACGCCGTGGACATCTACGGCCTGTCGGAGGTGATCGGCCCCGGCGTCGCGAACGAGTGCGTCGAGACCAAGGACGGCCTGCACGTCTGGGAGGACCACTTCTACCCGGAGACCGTCGATCCCCTCACCGGGGAGCCCGCGCAGGCGGGCGAGCTGGTCTTCACCAGCCTCACCAAGGAGGCCATGCCGGTCATCCGCTACCGCACCGGCGACCTCACCAGGCTGCTGCCGGGCACCGCCAGGCCCGCGTTCCGGCGCATGGAGAAGGTGACGGGCCGCACCGACGACATGATCGTCCTGCGCGGCGTGAACGTGTTCCCGACCCAGATCGAGGAGCTGGTGCTGCGCGTGGAGGGCCTGTCACCGCACTTCCAGCTCCACCTGACCCGCCCGGGGCGGCTCGACGTGATGACGGTCAGGGTCGAGGCCCGCCCCGGCCTCGCGAGCCGTGGGGAGGCCGGGGAGGCGCTGCGCCGGGCCGTCAAGGACACCGTGGGCGTGAGCGTGGAGGTCGAGGTGGTGGATCCGGAGACGCTGGAGCGCTCGGTCGGCAAGCTCAAACGAGTCATCGACAAGCGGGATAATTAAGACATGGCCTCTCCGACCCCCACCCGCCAGCGCAAGCGCGGACACGACCCGGAGTCCGTGCTGTCCACCGCCGTCGGCGTCTTCAACGAGCGGGGCTACGACGGGACGAGCATGGAGGACCTGGCCAGGGCTCTCGGCGTGACCAAGTCGGCCATCTACTATCACGTGCCGGGCAAGGAGCAACTGCTGGCGCGGGCGCTGGACCGGGCGCTCGACGGGCTGTTCGCGGTGGTGACCGACGAGCGCGCCGCCTCGGGGCCCGCGATCGACCGCCTGGAGTGGGCCGTCCGGCAGAGCGTGCGCATCCTCGTGGACCGGCTGCCGTACGTGACGCTGCTGCTGCGGGTGCGCGGCAACAGCAGCACCGAGCAGGCCGCGCTGGAGCGGCGGCGGGAGTTCGACAGGTTCATCAGCCACCTGGTCAAGGAGGCGGCGGCGGAGGGCAGCATCCGGCCGGACGTGGACCCGGCGCTGGTGACGCGACTGCTGTTCGGCGCGGTGAACTCGATCACCGAGTGGTACCGACCGGCGCGCGGGGCCTCGGCGGACGACCTGGCCGACGCGCTGCTCAAGATGACCTTCACCGGCCTACGGGTCTAACGCGTCCCGCCGCGGAGGATCGACCTCGGGGGTCTCGGCGCCGCGGGGCAGCTTGACGCGCAGGTCGTTGCGTACGGCCTCGCCGAGTTTCTTGGTGGCGATGCGGTTGAGCGCGCCGCCGGCGATCGCTCCCGTGAGGAACGGGCCGAGCGTGGTCAGGTGGCGGCCGAGCGTCCGGAGGAGGCGGTTGCGCAGGGCGGTCTTGGTGGCCGCGCCGAGCGCGAGCGAGACGGACGTGGGCGTGAGGGGGTCGATGCCACGTTGTCTGGCCCATGCGGCCGTGAACGCGACCGCGCGCTGGGTGCCCGAGCCCTCGACGCGTACGCCGTAGACCTCGTGCAACTCGGCCAGGAGCTTGACCTCGATGGCGGCGACGACGATGGTCTCGGCGACGAGTTGCGCGGGGGCGGAGAGCAGAAGGGGCGGTGCGGCGAACTCTGCCGCCGCGAGCGCTCCGCCGATGGCGCCGACCGTCATCGTGGCCTTCTGGGCGGTACGCACCAGGTCGTCGGCGAGTTGCTCGCCGGTCAGGCCGTGATGGTGCTCGGAAAGGGTGTGCAGGTCCCTGATCGGGATGCGCGGCGCGATGTTGAGAAAGACGTCCGCCAGCCAGCGGCCCCGGCCCGCGCCCGTGGCGCGTGCCTTCTTGGCCCCCTCGGACAGCGCGCGGGCTAGTCGGCCGAGCAGCCTGCGCCGCTCGGCCGGCTCCAGCTCGCCGGGCGCGGTGAGCTTGCCTACGAGCTCGCCGACCTCGCGTTCGGGGCCGGCGACCTCGTTGTCTGGTTGCTTGTCCTGCTCAGGTACGGCCACGCGTTGCCTCCGTCCTCATGGTCGCGATCACTCACGGTCGGGCTTCGTCTCCCTACCCCGAGCTTTTCGCTCCAGTCGATTAGGCGGCGCACTCCCGGCAGACCTGCTGGCCGTTCTTCTCGGAGGCCAGCTGGCTACGGTGGTGCACCAGGAAGCAGCGCGAGCAGGTGAACTCGTCGGCCTGACGGGGGATCACCCGCAGGGAGAGCTCTTCGTTCGACAGATCCGCACCGGGCAGCTCGAGCGACTCGGCCAGGTCGGTCTCGTCGATGTCGATGCTGCCAGACGACTTGTCGGTGCGCCGCGCCTGCAACTCCTGGAGGCTGTCCTCCCCCAGGTCGTCGTCTGTCTTGCGTGGGCTGTCGTAGTCGGTAGCCATTGTGCTTACTCCATCCCCCTCATCTATATGTCCTCGCGCTCATCGCGCGTCTTCTAACGTCCAGGAAGCCCATCTTGTGCCCGTTCCGCCGGGGAGATTTCCCATGGGTACCCCGCGGGAACGGACGACGAACCTCCCAACACGTCAGGGCCTGCTGCCGTCGGCAATGGTTAGCCAAATATGGCGAAACCCACAGCCTTGGCGCCATGCACCACCGTGTTCGACGGCACATCCAACCACATGTGCGGCGTGAATGAGACGCCCCCCACGCCTCAACACGGGCACCAACACACGGACGAACGAGCCGGAGCAAGACGATCTCAGCGTCTCGGGAGCCGAATGGTCACGACGAGCCCTCCACCATCACGTGGCACCGCGGCCACATTTCCACCGTGAGCCTGAACCACCGCACGAACGATGGACAGCCCCAGCCCCGATCCCTTCGCCGAATCCACGCGGTCCGCGTGGAGCCTCCTGAAGGGCTCGAACAGGCTGTTCACCTCGTACGCCGGGACATGCTGCCCTGTGTTGGCCACCTGAACAACCAAGGCACCGTCCGCCATTCCCGTCCGGATCCATACTTTTCCGTTTTCAGGAATGTTGTACTTGACCGCGTTCTCCAGGAGGTTGCTGACCGACCGCTCCAGGAGCACCGGATCGCCTATGGTAGGCGCGCTGACCAGTTCGGCCGTCACGGTTACCCCGTGCTCCTCGGCGAAGGCCGTCACCTGTTCCACGGCCGTCTGAGCGACTTCCCGGACATCGACCGGTTTGCGTACGGCGAGTTCGCGCTCGCTCCTCGCCAGCAGCAGCAGTCCCTCGATGAGCTTCTCGTTACGCGCGTTGACTTCGAGAAGGGTACGGCCGAGCGCTTTGAGATCCTCGGACGCCTCGGGATCGGACAGGGCGATCTCCAGGACGGTCCGGTTAATCGTGAGGGGAGTTCGCAATTCGTGGGAGGCGTTGGCCACGAATCTGCGCTGGGTGTCGAAGGCGACGTTGAGCCGGGTGAGCATGGCGTCGAACGTGTCGGCCAGCTCCTTCAGCTCGTCGTTGGGGCCCTGCAGGTCGATGCGCTGGTGGGCCAGGGTGCTCTCGGACAGCTTGCGCGCCGTCGCCGTCATCTGGGCCACCGGCCGCAGCGCCCGGTCGGCCACGAAGTAGCCGATGATCAGCGCCAGGATGCCGACGCCCATCAGCGCGAGCAGGGAGTTGCCGAACAGCGCGTCCCGCGCACGCTGGATCGCCAGCGCCTGCATGTTGTGCCAGGCGTTCTGGAGCTGCTCGTCCGCGCTGGGAGGCAGTCCCAGATCGATGGTCGGCCAGGCCCAGGTGATCGCCGATCCGACGATCATGTAGACCGACCCCAGCAGCACGGCGGCCGCCACGAAGACGAGCGCGCCGTACGTGAGCGTCAGCCGCCACCGGATGCTGACCTTGGCGGGCAGCTCCCTCATCCGCTCCAGCGGCGTGCGCTGGGTCTGCTCCGCGGGCGGCGGCGGGCCGTCCCAGGCGGGCGGCCCGCTGGGTGGTGGCGCCTGCTGCACGCGCGTCGCCTTCCTCGCCGAATGCGGGCTGATCATCGGATGCGTCGGCCCCGCCTGGAGCTCCTCCGACCTCTCCATCACGGGGCCTCCCCCGCGACGGCCGTGCGGCGTTCAATGGATCGCCGTTTTCTCACAGTTTGTACCCAACCCCGGGCACAGTCTCGATCACCTGAGGCTCGCCCAGCTTCTTCCGCAGCGTCATCATGGTCACGCGGACCACGTTCGTGAAGGGATCGATGTTCTCGTCCCATGCCTTGTCCAGCAGGTCCTCCTGGCTGACCACGGCGCCCTCGGCCCGCATCAGCTCCTCGAGCACCGCGAACTCCTTCTTGGTCAGCACGACCTCCTTGCCGTCGCGCTCCACCAGCCGCTTGCCCGGGTCGAGCCGGATGCCGCCGCGCTCCAGGACGGGCGGCAGGGCGGGCGCGGAGCGGCGGCCGAGCGCACGCACCCTGGCGACCAGCTCGATGAACACGAACGGCTTGGCCAGGTAGTCGTCGGCCCCCAGACCGAGACCCTCCACCTTGTCGTCCACGTCGCCCGACGCGGTCAGCATCAGGATCCGCGAGGCGCTCCGCTGCTCCACCAGGCGACGGCACACCTCGTCGCCGTGGACGACCGGCAGGTCGCGGTCCAGCACGATCACGTCGTAGTCGATGTAGGAGGTCCGCTCGAGGGCGCCGCCCCCGTCGTAGGCGACGTCGACCGCCATGGCCTCGCGCCGCAGCCCGGTCGCGATCGCGTCGGCGAGCACCCGCTCATCCTCAACCACCAGCACCCGCACGCCTGATGCACCTCTCTCCGATTCTGGTCACTCATTCTGTCCACAGCCTCGATAAGCGCACGGTAAGGCATGTTCAGAGGTGGGTGACCCTCCGGTCAGGGAGAGGAGCACAAAATTCATGTTTCGGGGTGCGACGGGCCGGGGTATGCCTGCGGGACACCCATCGCCCGGACATCACCCGGCAATGGGCGTACTTCGCCCAAGAGCATGGATCGGACCCCAGAGAGTAGGTGAGATGGGCGAGTTCACGACTACGATCGAACACCGCCTCGACCAGGCTTATAAGGGCCTTCGGGAGGCCCGTAGCGTCGGCGACGAATATCTCGCTGACACGCTCACCGCCGAGATCGAGGACCTGCGCAGGCTGGCCGACGATCACGGCATCCCGTTGCCCCGCTGACCAAGCGCGTACGGGGGGGGCGCCCCGGGGGGGGCGGGCCGGGGGGTGG